>JBNKOT010000274.1:0-3235 GCA_050294855.1 Draconibacterium sp.
CAGGTCGGCATCGACGATGGAGGAGCGCGGGTCGTCCTTGAAATCGACGGACACCAGCGGTCGTTCCTCATAGCCGAGGATGCCCCGGAGCTCCCCTTGTGCGGCTTCGGCAAAGTGGCTGTTGATCGGCATTCCACTTTGTATTATCATTTTACTGGCCGATGTTTACGAAAACGTCTTGTTACTTCAGCTCACCGAAAATTATTCACCCGAAATCAACAATAACTTAAATCCTATTTTAAAAATACTTCATAAGATAACGTGGATAAAATGGGGTGGTTTGAGTGTTCTTTTTGCTTTTTTTTCAATTGTGTTTATGGGTAAAAATCAAGGTACAAGATTGGAAGCGATGGTTTGTGCCATTCCTGTTTTAATTAGTTTCTTTGCTCTTACAAATAATCCTACCGTTCTATCGTGGTTTACCGTTTCGATATTTATGGTGTTTTTTGTGCTTGTATTTTTTTCGTTTACCTACAAAAAACAAAATCCAAATAATTCTATAAAATCCAATTAAAAAATCTCAATTCTCCATCTGAATAAAGTTTTTTTGATTTTTTTTCAGATTAAAAATTATTTGAATTTGCTGGCAAATTATTCTATCGGCATATTCTTTCCTGTTAATTCAATGCTTGCAGAAAGTGTTTTTGAAGCTTTCGAATTTGGTTGTCCACCACCAACAAAAATGGTAAAATTTCCGCTTTCGATTACCCGACCATCCTCTTTCCCGATGATTGAAAACTGGCGGGCGCCGAGTTCAAATTTTACGATTTTGCTTTCTCCTACTTTTAAATGAATACGTTCGAAACCTTCGAGTTGCCATTTTGGACGAGGTGTTGAGGCAGCTTCATCTTTTAAATAAAGCTGAACTACTTCATCTCCGTCAACCTTCCCTGAGTTCGTTACTTTCACTTCAACAGCAACCATCTCTCCCACTTTCGCTTTTTTTGCCAACTTCAAATCGTCGTATTCAAAGGTGCTGTAACTTAATCCATAACCAAAAGGATACAAAGGTTCTTTGTCGAAATATTTGTAAGTTCTTCCGCGCATATCGTACTCTTCGAAAGCCGGCAGTTGATCAACCGACTTATAATATGTAACCGGTAAACGCCCGGCAGGATTATAGTTTCCGAATAAAACATCGGCCACTGCATTTCCTCCCTGCTGCCCCGGATAACCTGCCGAAATAATTGCTTCCAGATTTTCGTTGGCCCAATTCACTGCTAAAGCACTTCCGTTTAATAAAACCAAAACCACAGGTTTTCCTGTTTTTTTAATCGCCTGCATCAACTCTCGCTGTGTTTCAGGCAACATTAAATGTGTTCGGTCGCCACCTTCAAAACCATCCACTTTTATTGGCATTTCTTCGCCTTCCAAACGTTGAGAAAGTCCCAACACCAAGACAACTGCATCTGCCTGTTTTGCAGTTTCTACTGCTTCTTCCAAACGATTGTTGTTTGGCATCGCCCACATTAATTTTGCATCGCCATCGCCGTGCCAGTTTTTATACTCAAAAACAAATTTGTATTTCATTCCGGCTTCCAGTTCTACTGCCTTTTCGTTGTGAAATGCATGGTGTTCCGATCGTTGACTAAGAATGTTTTCTCCTTCGAGCCAGATTTCAATTTCGGGCATTGCCCAACATCCAATCTTATAGGTGCCGGAAACTGGTGGCACAATATAACCCGTCCATCGAATACTAAAATCATCGTCGGGAAGTTCGGGTGTTGGAGCATCCGATTCCCAATAGAAGTTGATGTCTTTGTCGACGCGTGTAAAAGCAGGTTCGCCCTCTAATTTTGCATTGGCAAAGTATTCGCCTTTTACTCCCGGCTTGCCTGTTTCGGTTTGCAAAAATTCTCCGGGTATGGCGTGCAAATTACTTACACCTTCAGCTAAATGAGAACCCTCAGCAAAAAGTATTTCAGTATTTGTTAAGCGATTTTTTAGTCCCTGAAGCACGGTAACCGGATTTCTGGCAATACCATTATAGTTTCCAACCAGTGCTTCCCAATTGTTAGCGTTTGGCCCTATAACGGCTATTTTTTTGATGTCTTTCGAAAGCGGCAAAGTATTATTTTCATTCTTTAAAAGCACAATACTTTTTTGTGCCGCTTCGAGTGCAAGTTCATTGTTTTTTTGCGAAGTGTTCACCGAAAATGGAATCTGTGCATACGGAACATCTTTATCGGCATCGAACATGCCCAGTTTAAACCGTGCCAGCATCAGTCTTTTTACGGCCACATCCAATTCGCTTTCGTTGATAAGTCCCTCTTCAAAAGCCGTAATTAATTTCGGATACGAATCGCCGCAATTCAGGTCGGTTCCTGCTTTTACAGCAATTGCAGCCGCTTCAGCTGCATTTTTCGAAAAATCCTGAAACTTATAAAAATCAGAAATGGCCCAACAATCAGAAACCACATAACCTTTAAAACCCCAATCGTTTCTTAAAATGCTGAATAACTCGGGGCTGGCACAACACGGAAAATCGCGAAACTGATTGTAGGCGCCCATGATTGAATAAACACCGCCATCTTTCACCAACATTCTGAAAGCGGGTAAGTAGGTTTCTTGCAAATCGCGTTCGCTGACTTTTGCGTTAAATTCATGTCTGAGTGGCTCGGGACCAGAATGAACGGCATAATGTTTTGCTGTTGCAACAACTTTCAGGTATTTCGGATCGTCGCCTTGCAAGCCTTTTACAAACTCAGTTCCCATAGTTCCGGTTAATAACGGATCTTCGCCATAAGTTTCGTGTCCACGCCCCCAGCGAGGATCACGAAAAATATTGATATTTGGACTCCAGAAGGTTAATCCCTGGTAAATGCCGTGTTTATCGTTTCTTAAAAACTCATGATGTTTGGCCCTTGCTTCGTCGGAAATGGCTGTGGCTACCCGAAACATTAAATCTTTATCCCATGATCCGGCAATGGTAATCGACTGGGGGAAAACCGTTGCATAACCGGCGCGTGCAACGCCGTGCAAACATTCGTTCCACCAATTGTATTCCGGAATTTTCAGGCGCTCGACGGCTTTAGATGTGTACACAAGCTGGTCGATTTTCTCCTGAACTGTCATTTGCGAAACCAAAATATTAACCCGTTCGTCAAAAGGTAAGTTGCTATCTAAAAAATCGAAATTTTCGTTTTGAGAAAAAGTGGTAAAAAAGAATAAAATCAAAGCTAAAGGAAGTAAGTATTTTTTCATCGTGTCATGTTTTGTTTGTTACTGAATACCG
>JBNKOT010000275.1:0-2607 GCA_050294855.1 Draconibacterium sp.
GCTCATGTACCACAGCATACTTTTGATGTAATTGATGCTATGCCAAAAACATCAAGACCAATGACACAGTTTAGTGCAGCTATACTTTCAATGGCGACTGAATCCAGTTTTCAAAAAGCATATAGGGCAGGCGTTAATAAAAAATACTACTGGGATGCAACCTACGAAGATGTTATGAATTTGATTGCACGTCTGCCACGAATTGCTGCTTATATTTATCGACGACAATTCCATAACGAAAAACATATTGAACCAAATCCTCGTTTAGACTGGGCGGGCAACCTTGCTCACATGATGGGATTCGACTCTGAAGACATACGTCGATTATTCCGTATGTACATGATTATTCACGCAGATCATGAGGGAGGAAATGTATCTGCACATACAGCCCATCTTGTTGGTACTGCATTGAGTAATCCCTATTATTGTTATTCTGCAGCAATGAATGGCCTTGCCGGTCCACTTCATGGTCTTGCAAACCAGGATGTAATTTTCTGGATGTTCGATATGATTGAGGAGTTAGATACCGATACTCCAACCGACGAACAAGTTGCTGAATATTGCAAAAAGACTTTGGAAGATGGGCGTGTAATTCCTGGATACGGACATGCAGTTCTTCGAAAAACAGACCCACGTTTCACTGCTCAGGAAGAATTTGCCAATAAATACATTAAAGACGATAAAATGGTAAATCTTGCAAATCAGTTGTACCGTGTTGTTCCTCCAATTCTGGGAACAATTGGAAAGATTAAAAACCCTTGGCCAAATGTAGATGCTTATAGTGGTGCATTGTTATATCATTACGGAATTAAAGAATACACTTTCTACACGGTTTTATTTGGTGTATCGCGTGCTTTGGGAGTTTTGGCATCGTTGATAAACGATCGTATATACGGAATGCCAATCGAGCGACCAACATCCCATCCATTGAGCTGGTTCAAAGAACAAGCAACAGGAATTAAAACAGATTGTTAAAAGCAATACATACAATAGGAAAAGCCGACTAACGCCGGCTTTTTTTTATGTTTTTTTCTCCTTTCGGAGTCTATTTTGCTTGGTTGGTTCGAGTTTTAATTAGAGTCACTCAGCATAATTTTAGTGGTAAATATTTCGCTGCCCGACCGAACTTTACAGATGTAAATACCGGGTTCTAATTTCTGTCCTGAATTATTTCTGCCATCCCAAATCAATTCGTTATCGCTTTTTGATTCGTTACAGACCATTCGTCCGTCGATCGAAAAAATAGAAACCTGCATCGCATCAAATCCATTGTTTTTGATTTGAATGTGTATTTCGTCTTCAAACGGATTCGGATAGACTTTCAATGTTTTAAGATTGGATTTTGCAAGCCACTCAGAGTCAGTTGTTACACTGTTTTCTGATCCCGGAGTACCTTTTAGCACCAACGACGATTTCCACGATTCGGCAGTATTATTATCTCGATAATATTGTCGAAGCTCAAGTGTTGTTCCACCTCCGTTTGGTTCATTTGGCCAAGGATTTTCCGAGCCAAAAGTAACCTCATCAACCAGTTCTCCAAATCGATCGAATAAAAATAACTGATCGCCGGAGCTACTCAAACCAAACTCGAATTCTCCCACATAATTTTCAACATTCGGATGGAGAACACCAAATTTTCCAAGATCTCTACTAAAAACCAGGTATTCCTGACTTTTTAAAATTGTATTTTCAGGTACAATAAAATTATGATCCTCATCTCCGTCTCTAAAAATCCAATTCGAAATATCGAGATCGAACCTCCCCCAGTTATATATTTCTACCCAATCGCCGGCGCTTTCACCTCCCGCCGAATTATAATTTATTTCGTTAAAAACCACCGAATTTCCATCGTTTTCTGTCTCTTCAAAAATTACACGAATTACCGTACTTTTAGTCAGCTCAACTTCAATATTTTCGTCGGCGATGGTCACTCCATTTACCTGCCAACTGTGAAACGTATAACCAAGATAAGAATCGGCAGACAAGGAAACCGGCACTTTCTGAAAATAGCGACCATTCCAACCCGATTCATTAATGGTTAACGAATTTAAGCGAACTTCGCCTCCTGATGATGGCAAAATATCAATTTTCAGGTTGTGATGAGCGGGGATTGCAAACTGTTGTTTAATATGTTCGCGGGTATAATCGACTCGGTTGCTCGCAAATATTCGCATATTTTCGACACTTTGCTCCCACGATGCAGGCCATAACTTTCCCCATTTTTGATAATGTTTTGATATTTCGGATCGAATTAGTGACGCCAAACTATCGATGTGTTGAATGACCAATTCCGGTTGAAAAGTTGAATTTAAAACATCGGCGTAACGGTTGATAAAACGATTCTGAAACTCAGTATTCTCCAACAATTTACGTAACAGGAATGTCGACCATGGTGGATTTGGCCAATCGTCTCCATTGATTGAGGTTGCAAATTCGATCGTATTTAAGCGGTAGTCGTTTACATCCCAGATTGAAAAGCCAAAATCGGTATCGTACATGATCCAACGCCACATTCCATCGATTGTTTGTGGACGCCAGTATTTTATATTATTGCCCGGCCAGTCGCGGTTATTAAAATAAATCTGAGAAAGCTGATAATCAATAAAA
>JBNKOT010000276.1:0-3818 GCA_050294855.1 Draconibacterium sp.
CCCTGTGCAACACATTCTTTGTTTCCACTACCGCGGGTTTCAGTTAATTCGTCAACCAAAGTTAAAGTCATCAGCGATTCGATTAAACCAACAGCTGCCAAAATCAGCGAGAACGGTAAAATAAGTTTTAGTGTTTCTAAACTGAACGGAATAATTGGAACGTTAAACGTTGGCAATCCGGCTTTAATACTTTCGCCACCACCGGCCTGAATAAAACTTTTTACAGTTGCCGTATCGATATTTCCAAAAATAACAATTCCTGAAACCACTAAAATTCCTACTAAAGCTGCAGGAATGGCTTTGCTTATTTTAGGCAGAACGATCATAATGAACATCGTAATTGCCACTAATCCGAGCATGACTAACAAAGGTGTTCCGGTCATCCATTCGCCACCCGACTTAAACATATTTAGTTGAGACAGAAAAATAACGATTGCCAATCCGTTTACAAATCCCATCATTACAGAATGTGGCACCAAACGTATAAATTTTCCGAGCTTAAAAACACCAAATAAAAATTGGATGACACCGGCAAGAACCAGGGCAGCAAACAAATATTGTAATCCTGCCATTTCTCCGGGTTGCCCCATGGCATTTCCTTGCTGAATGAGACTCACCATTACAACTGCCATCGCTCCGGTTGCACCCGAAATCATTCCGGGCCGGCCACCAAAAACAGAGGTGATTAATCCCATCATAAAAGCACCGTACAAACCAACCACCGGAGAAACTCCGGCCACAAAAGCAAAAGCCACTGCTTCGGGAACCAAGGCCAAAGAAACGGTTAAACCCGAAAGGATATCGTCTTTAATTGTACCCTGCTTTTTATCAATAAACGAAAACTGAAATTTCATCTGTTTAAAATTTTTTGATTTCTGAATGTTCAAAAAATTTGAAGACATTCAGGAACTCACATAAATTTTAATCATTCTTGTTGGTGAATTTAGAATGAAGAAAATTCATGTTCGTTTCATATCGTGTTTTTAAATCAGCGCGCAAAAGTACTCCTATTTTCTACAAACATGTTATAAAGCACATTTAAGGAAAAAGGTTTAATGTTGTAATAATCTGATTTCCGTTGAATTCACCGCACAAAAACGGATATTCAATTCGATAAGTCTTTTAGTTTTGGTTGATAAAAAATACAATGATTGCAATCAACACAATTGCGGCAATCGAGGCCAGGGTAATTTTTATCCAACTCCATGGGCGTTCTCCCTGAACTTCACCGGTTCGTGCATTGACAAGAAACTGAAAAAGTTTACCCTTAAATTTGTAGGCACTGACATAAACCGGCAACAACAAATGTTTAAAGGTTATTTCATCGTATTTTGTATTTATGGAAAAAATACGCTGCACGTCGCCACCAATGTCGCGGCGTACAAGTTGCTCGATTTCAGCTTTTGCAATGTTTTTTGCAATTTCAAAACCTTCATCCAGCTCCACCTGGTAGCGTTCGGTAACATAGCCACTTAAGTAGCGCTTATCGAAAGGCACAAGATTTTCCAAATCCCAGGGCTCCAATTTATATAAGTATTTTTGTGGTAAAGATTTTGTTGCAACCGTTAAAATATCGTCAAAAAACTTCTGAACATTTCCACTCGCATGATGCCATCGGGTTTTTTGAACCTGACGTGTCCGTCGCACCGTTTTTCCGTTTTCGGTGGTTGTATACGACTCCGTTACATAGTAATGAACACCACGCTGACCGACATATTTTGAAAATGTATCGGTATCGAAAGTCCAGTATGGAATATAAACACCATTAAATTTCTCGAAATTGAGCGCCGCCTTCTTTAAGTCGTTGGGTGCAAACCATAGTTTTTTCACCCAATTTGCAAACTGCTTTTTTGCGTCTTTTTTTTCGAGTTGAAAAGGAAGTAAGGATTTAGGTTGAATCACACTTTCGTCGTGAGCAGAATCAAGAATTAAAGGGGTTGCACAATACGGACAACTCGCCGAGGTAATATTTGGTTCGATGGTAGACGAAGCGCCACAACTGGTACATTTTATATACTTCTCGATGAGTAAAACTTCATCATTTAGTTTCGATTTTAAGTATTCGTTAAAATCAAGCTCTTCAATTTGAGCGTCTATTTCAGGAATGTCGTTTGTGGTATTACAATACTCGCATTTTAGCTGTTTTGTACCCGGTTTGTATTTTAAATCGGCTCCACAGTTCGAACAGGCAAATGTTCCAACTTCTGCTTGTTGGTCTTCTTTAACTTCCATTATTTTCCCGGAATTGGCGGTGGTACACTTCCTAAAATTTGTTGTATCTCGCCGACCAAACTTGCGGCCTGCCAGTTCGCCATTCCTTCCCGCCAAACCAGTGTTTCTTTATTGATTTGATTTTGCAGAGCCATTTGTTTTAAAGCCGGAAGATCGAAAGGACCTGCCTGCTGGCCGTTTAAAACCACAAAAAAGGCAATTGCCGAAGGAATCGGTGGAGGCGTAGGTGGCGCACTTTGTGGTTGATTTTGTCCCGGCTGTGTTTGTCCGCCAGTAAATGTTTGTCCCATTTGATTGGCCATTGCAAATCCCATTCCCATTCCCATTCCGGCTCCGGCAGTTCCACTATCATTTTCGGCAGCTTTTTCCATTGCCTTGGCCGCCTTTATTTTTGCCAGTTTATCCAAATCGATCACATTCAAACGACTGAGTTCAAAAATTTCTTTTTTGATTTCTTCGGGCATCGAAACATTTTCGATCAGAAACTTAGTGACTTCAATGCCGTATTTTTCAAATTCAGGTCGAATAATTGAATGCACAAATTCAGAAATTTCGTTCACATTCGATGCATAATTTTCTACTGGCAAATTGGCCTCTCCAACGGCATCGGTAAAACGTGTCACAATCATCGAACGAAGTTGTTCCGAAATTTTTTCGGTCGTAAAATGACCATCGGTTCCAACAATTTCTTTGATAAAAACAGGTGCATCTTTTACACGAATTACATAGGTTCCAAAAGCTCTGATTTCAAGCATCCCGAAACGTTGGTCGGAAAGTGTAACCGCATTTTTTGTTCCCCATTTTTGATCGGTAATATTTCGGGTACTAACAAAATAAACTTCTGCTTTAAACGGACTGTTAAATCCATACTTCCACCCTTTTAAAGTGGATAAAATCGGCATATTTTGTGTGGTTAACGAATACATTCCCGGTAGAAAAACATCGGCAATTTGTCCTTCGTTGATAAAAACTGCAGCCTGACCTTCGCGAACCGTTAGTTTAGCTCCAATTTTTATTTCGTTCTGATATCGCTCAAAACGATAAACCATGGTGTCGTTCGAATCGTCGAGCCATTCGATGATGTCGATAAATTCTGCTCTAAGTTTATTGAAAAGTCCCATATATTATTTTTTTTGTTAAAAGTAATAAAGCTAAGTTTTAGAAACAAAGTATTCCAGATGTTGAACAATTACTTTTAATTTTCTAATTAGTTTTCATTTTTTTTAGTTGGTGTTTTACGTAGAAAAACGGTCTCTTTTAAATAGATAGAAAAACCGTCTTTCCTTATTTTACCGCAGAAATTTTTACTGCCCACGCCAAATCGCAGGGTGGATTTTTTCTGATTTTTTCGGGAATAAAAATCTGAATTCCCTCATCGGTGTTTTTCCATTTCAAATTTCCATTTGCACCCAACAAATTTAGGGTTGCACTTTTTGCGGCAAATATTCCTTTTACGGTAAAAGATTGGGGCAGCCCCACTAAAGCACTGACAGCATCGCTAGATGCGATACCATTAGTGCTGTCAAGATAAATGGCGTAAACAGCTTTGGTATCTTTTTGTTGGGTGAGACAAATATTTTCGGTTT
>JBNKOT010000277.1:0-4688 GCA_050294855.1 Draconibacterium sp.
GGTGCTTACGATTATATTGTAAAATCGAAAGACATTCGTGAGCGATTGCTAAATACGGTGAACAACATCCGAAAAGGGGATAATCTAAAAAACGAAATTGTTACGCTCCGAAAAGAGGTTAAACAGAAATACAGCTACGAAAATACAATTGTTGGGAGAAGTCCGGCTACTTTAAAAATTTACGATTTAATCGACAAAGCCACACGAACCAATATTTCGGTGGCAGTAACAGGTGAGACCGGAACCGGAAAAGAACTGGTAGCCAAAGCGATACATTATAATTCTCCACGTTCAGAAAAACCTTTTGTTGCTGTAAATACAGCTGCTATTCCAAAAGATCTGATTGAAAGCGAATTGTTTGGCCATGAAAAAGGATCTTTTACAGGCGCCAATTTTCGACGAATAGGAAAGTTTGAGGAAGCAAACGGAGGTACACTTTTTTTAGACGAAGTGGCAGAAATGGACATTTCCTTACAAACCCGATTACTGCGAGTTTTACAGGAAAAAGAAATTGTACGAGTGGGAAGCAACAAACCAATAAAAGTAGATTGCAGAATAATTGTTGCCACCAACCGAAATTTTCAGGAAGAAGTGAAAAAAGGAAATTTCAGACAGGATTTGTATTACCGCATTTATGGTTTGCCGATTGAGCTGCCGCCGCTTCGCGACCGCGGAAACGATCTTTTAATTCTTGCCAAACATTTTGTCAAAGAATTTTGCCTCGAAAATAAACTGGCCATAAAAATCCTTTCAGCTGAATCGATGAACAAGTTGCGCGCCTATTCCTTTCCAGGAAATATCAGGGAATTACGCTCCATAATCGAGCTGGCCGTTACTTTAACCGAAAGCGAGGAAATAGCCGCAAGTAGTATTATTTTGGGCGAAGATGATTTATTGCCTCAGGTGATGGATGGCGAAATAAGTTTGCGCGAATATAATATGCGTATCGTTAAAAACTACCTCGACAAATACGACAATAACATCAAAGTGGTTGCCAAAAAACTCGATATTGGCGTTGCCACCATCTATCGAATGCTCAATAAAAAGAAACCTTCCAAATAAATTTAACCAAAGTCTGGTTTTCCTGTTATCAGAATGATGTCATTTTAATCAAAATGATAATTTATCCAAATTAGTATAGGTTTTTAAAGTGTTGGAATTCAGTTCTGTATGCGTTGGTTTTTGACTGGAACATTATTTGAATACTCCAAACAGAGGATGTAATTTAAATAAACTGTAATGATAAAAATTGGTACAAATAAGACATTGATTATTATACTCTGCGGAATAGCTGCGGTGGCTATTTTTGCAATTGTTTTTAAGGATGTAACGCTTTACAATAAAACAAATCCGACTATTAAAAAATGGAGAGTGGAAACATTGCATCAGCAAAAGCTTAATAATTCAGCGTCTTTTTTATATCCTGAAAAGTTTGTGATTTCTACAAAGGATCAACAAATCTGAGATCGTGGAGTCAATGGTTTTTAGAAATGAAAATTCAATTGTAAAGATACACGAAACTCAAAGCTAAAATGTTATATAAATTCAAATCATAATGACAAAGTCAGAAAAAAAGAGCGTCACATTATTACTAACAACTGCCGGGCTAATTGCCGCAGGATTTTTGGTTCTGATTGTTGCAAGTTTGGTTCTGATTAACCAATCAAAATCGGAAGTGAAAGATCTGAGTGCCGAAAAAATTGAATTGCAAAATAGTCTCGAAAACAGAGATTCCGTTGTTAATGAATTGCTTGGAGCCTTCGATTCGATCGAAAACAATCTCACATATATCAACAAAAAACGGAGTCAGTTGATTGTCGACAACCGGGAAACACAACCCAGTCAGCAAGAAAATATCATTCGCGATATTCGATTGATGGATGATTTACTGATCGCAAACAGCCTTAAAATTGAGGAGCTCGAAAAAAAGCTAAAAGATTCGGGAATTCAACTAAAGGCTTTTAAAAATAAAATCGCCGGTTTAAACAAAAGTATTAAGCAACAAAACATTCAGATTGCTGAGCTTAAAAAATATGTTCAGGATCAGGACAAAATGTTGATTGCATTAAATTCTCAAAACGATAATCTGGAACAAACACTTCTTGCTTTTCGAGATACAATTGCGCAGAAAGATGAAATTATTGGTCAGAAAGAAGAAATCATTGAAAAGCATGTCGGTCAGTTAAACAAAGGCTTTTTTGCTTCGGGAACTTATAAGGAATTGTTTGACAAAGGTGTACTTACCAAGCAAGGTGGATTTTTGGGTATTGGAAAAAATAAAATATTGCAGAGCAATTTAAACGACGATTATTTTACCGAGGTTGATATTACACAAAACAGAACGATTCCGCTAAACGCAAAAAAAATCAATCTGATATCAGAGCATCCGGTGAATTCGTACAAATTAATTGAAGAGGATGGTTTAATTACAAAGCTTGAAATAGAAATTCCGGAAGATTTCTGGAAGATCACTCATTACGCTGTAATTGAAGTAAAATAATAATTTTTGAATGTGTGTTTCGAGTATATATACTTTTATTTTAAATAAAATTAGGATTAACTTTTGGATTTGTAAATTCTAGATTAGTGGACCTGTCTTAAAATTTTGTAAATCACAATCCCCGGATCGTAGCCAAGTTCAAAAGAAAAGTATTAATTATTGCTCTTTTATTGCTCTTTGAAGTTTAAAAGATCCCCTTTATTTTGGAGGGGCATTTATTATAATTCAGGATACATTTTTGGATTGACTTCCTGTATCATTTCGTACACGTTTCTAAAAAGTCGTTCGACATTTGGTTTCGAGAAATATTCTCCGTCTATTCCATATGCAGGCCTGTGTTCTCCTGCCGTTAAAGTACGTGGTGCAGTGTCGAGATAGTTAAAAGCTTTTTGTTCTTCAATTACTTTTTGCATCATAAACGCTGTTCCTCCACCGGGTACATCTTCATCAACAAAAATCACTTTGTTGGTTTTTTTAATCGATGCTAAAATGGTGTGATGAATATCGAAAGGCATTAAAGTCTGAACATCGATTACTTCAGCCGAAATGCCTTTTAGTTTTTCGAGTAAGGCTGCTGTTTTAACTGCATGATGCACATTCCATGCGTAAGTTACAATAGTGATGTCGGTACCTTCGCGCATAATTTCTGGAACACCAAGCGGCACTTTGTATTCTCCACTGTTCGATGGCATCCGTTCTTTTACATTGTATCCTTTTAAAGGTTCGATTACTAAAGCCGGATCGTTCCCTTCCAGCAGTGTGTTGTAAAAACCGGCTGCCTGTGTCATATTCCGAGGGACGCACAAATACATTCCACGCATCGATCCCAACAACATTTGCATGGGTGAACCTGCATGCCAGATTCCTTGCAATTGATGTCCGCGTGTTCTAACAATCACCGGTGCAGCCTGTTTCCCTTTTGTTCGGTATTGTAGTGTTGAAAGGTCGTCGCTTAATTGCGACTGTGCATAAATAAGGTAATCGAGGTATTGAATTTCGGCAATAGGACGAAATCCTCGCATAGCCAAACCAATTCCCTGGCCAATTATTGTTGCTTCGCGAATACCTGCATCAGAAACACGTTCAATGCCATATTTTTTTTGCATCCCTTTCATTCCCTGGTTTACTCCGCCGAGTTTGCCCGTGTCTTGTCCGAAAGTTACCAGGTTCGGATATTTGTCAAAAAGAACATCGAAGTTTTTATTTACAATTTCGGAGCCATTAACTTCAAGCGAATTAGAATCATATTCTACCGCTGCACTTTTTACTTTTAGAGCAGAATCGTCGCCGGTTCGATACAATTGTCCGCCATAAAAAGAATTACTACTTGCTTCAAAATTTTTGATCCAGTTTTTGAGTTCCGCGCGCTCTGCTTTTACAGTATCATTTAAATGAATTTCGAGCGAAATCCGTTTTGCAAAACTTAAATGCGATCGTCGAGTTGGAAATATTTTTTGTGTGATTTTTTTGAAATCGCTTAATTTATCGCTTTCCAGGTTTACTTTTTTTCCTATCCGATAAAGTATTTCCTTTAATTCGTTTTGTTCTTTCAAATAGCCATTTGCATAATTGTTCCAGGCTTTTATTCGGGCATCTTTTGCACGCTTTTTTGCACTTTTTTCAATTTCCAGAATCATGTCCAAATCAACAATTTCACTGTCGATCATCCACTTTCTCATTTGATTTAAGCCATCAAATTCATTTTCCCATTCCAGCCGTTCTTTGGTTTTATAACGCTCGTGCGATCCCGAGGTTGAATGGCCTTGTGGTTGTGTAACTTCGTAGATGTGAAAAACAACAGGAGTGTGCGTTTGCCGGCAATTTTTAATGCCCTCGCTAAAGGTTTTTACCAATTCGGGGTAATCCCAGCCTTTGCACTTATAAATGTTTAATCCGTTGGTATGTGCTTCTTTTTGAAAGCCTTTTAGAGCTTCCGAAATACTTGCTTTTGTGGTTTGTAATTCAATCGGAACGCTAATTCCAAAACCGTCATCGTAAATGGCAACGGCCAGTGGGACCTGCATAACGCCAGCTGCATTGATGGTTTCAAAAAATATTCCTTCCGAAGTGCTGGCATCTCCAATGCTTCCAAAAGCAACTTCGTTTCCTGTTACATTGTTTTTTAATTCTTCTTTTAATTCAGGTCTTTCGCGAACGATTTTGGAGGCTTGCGCTAATCCCAAGAGTC
>JBNKOT010000278.1:0-4156 GCA_050294855.1 Draconibacterium sp.
GTAGAAATTCTTTTGGAAACGCCCAGGAAAGGACAGATTCCCAAAAACTGCATTAATACAATGTTGTTTACTAATATGGCACCAATTATTATTACAAGATAATTCATGATCTATTCTCCTAATTCTTTTTAAGTCGGTTAATTAATGCGATCAAATAGCCCAAAACAATAAAAGCTCCTGGCGAAAGCACAAATAGTAGTGTTACATAATTCTCGGAATAAAGTGTAATGTCGAAGATTTTTCCACTTCCAAGAATTTCGCGGATTCCACCCAAAAGAACGAGTGCAAAACTAAATCCTAATCCGATTCCAAGGCCATCGATAGCAGACGAAACCACATTGTTTTTAGAGGCAAATGCTTCGGCTCTTCCCAAAACAATACAGTTTACAACAATCAATGGAATAAACAATCCAAGACTTTTATACAACGATGGGAGATAGGCTTGCATGGCCAGCTGCACCACTGTAACAAAGGCAGCAATAATTACAATAAAACTTGGTATCCGTACTTTTTCGGGAATGACATTTTTTACAAGCGAAACTACAATGTTCGACATCAGCAAAACAAAAGTAGTGGCCAGTCCCATTCCCAAACCGTTAATTGCCGAGGAAGTTACACCCAGCGTTGGGCACATTCCGAGCAACAAAACAAAAACCGGATTTTCTTTCAGGAATCCTTTCGAAAAGTTTTTCCACTGATTCATAATATTCTATTTAGTTTCCAGCTGAACCGGAGTTGCATCTAATTTTTTTTCGTAAGTATTGTAAGCCCTAGTCATTGCATCTAAAAATGCACGCGACGAAATGGTCGATGCTGTTATTGCATCGATATCGCCACCATCTTTTGAAACCGTGAACTTTGATGTTTTCGGACTTTTTCCTATAATGTTCTGTTTAGGCTTTTCGGTATTTTTAAACCAAACGCCCATTTTTGAACCTAAACCGGGAGTTTCGGCATGTTCCAAAACTTCGTAACCCGAGAAGTTTCCGGATTTGTCTATTCCTGCCATAATGGAAATAAAGCCACTAAATCCTTTTTTTGTATAAGTTTTTATCGCTGTTCCAACTAATTCTCCATTTTTAAAAGCAGGGAAAAATTCCAGACTGTCTTCTCCGGCGGCAACAGTTTTAAACGATTCTCCCAATTCATCGAATTCGGGAAGTACTTTTGTAATGGCTTCTTGTTGCGCTTTTGCTTTTGCTTCGGCGATTGGTCCTTTTGTTAATTCATAAACATAACCAAGAGCTGAGGCTGCAATTCCGGTAACCACAAGCAGTGTGAGTACCATATTAATAAATGTCGATTCACGTTTGGCCATTATTCGTTTCCTCCAAATCTTTTAGGTTTAACGTAATTATTTATAATTGGTGTAACTGCATTCATTATTAAAATGGCAAACGAGATTCCTTCCGGATACGCCCCAAACATTCGAATACTAATTGTTATCAACCCGATTCCCACACCGTAAATTATTTGTCCTTTTGGTGTCATTGGTGAAGTAACCATATCAGTTGCCATAAATATTGCACCAAGCATTAATCCACCGGTAAAAAGATGTATAAGTGGATTCACATACATTTCAGGATTAATCCACCAGAATAAGCCGGAAACAAGTAGTATTGTTAAAAGAATTGAAACAGGAATATGCCAGGTAATTACTTTTTTCCAAAGCATATAAAGTCCACCAATAATAAGCAGCAAGGCAGAAATCTCGCCCAATGATCCACCTCCAATTCCTAAGAACATTTCGCTAATTTTGGGAAGTCCTTCGATTTGAGCAACCGGAATACCATTGGCAATTCCTTCTTTGATTAACCCAAGAGGAGTTGCCGAAGTTACCGCATCTAGATCCGTAAGATTGTTAACTGGCCACGAAGTCATTTGTACAGGAAAAGAAATCAACAAGAAAACCCTTCCGACCAATGCCGGGTTAAAAATGTTAGCCCCCAAACCCCCAAACGAAAGTTTGCCGATTCCTATAGCCGCCGCCGCTCCAATTACAATAATCCACCAAGGTATGTTTGACGGAACATTAAATGCAAGCAAAACTCCTGTAATTAGTGCAGATCCATCGGTGATTGATGGTTTTACCTTCATTAAGTATTTTTGAATTATATATTCAATAACCAGACATGAAATTATTGCAATTAATCCAACACGTATGGCATCGAAACCAAACATGTAAACTCCCCATGCCATTGCCGGAATCATTGCATAGATAACCCGGTACATAATCTTCTGGGTTGAATCATCTGAATGAACGTGTGGTGATGGAGAAACTGTTAATATTTTACTCATTACTCAGCTTATTTTTTTCTTGAACGTATAATCTGTCCAACTTTTCCTTTTCCAAAACGAATATAATCTAATAAGGGGCGGTTGGATGGGCAGGTGAAACTACACGAGCCACATTCAATACAATCCATAATTTTTTCTTCTTCAGCACGATCGAAAATTTGCCTTTCGCCGAGTGTCATCAAAAGGTAAGGCTCTAATCCCATTGGGCAAACCGATGTGCATCGCGAACAACGAATACAACTGATGCATTCTCCTCTTTCAGATTCTTCCTCTTGCATCAACAAAATCCCTGATGTACCTTTTGTTACCGGAATATCGAGAGAAGCAACTGCACGCCCCATCATTGGTCCACCGCTAATTACTTTCCCTGTATTTTCAGGTAATCCGCCCGCCGCTTCAATTAATTCTGTTGTTGATGTTCCAATTCGAACTTTAAAATTTGAAGGTTTGGAAACTCCTTTTCCGGTGATGGTAACAACTCGTTCAAAAAGTGGTTTATTTTTCTGAATGGCTTCGTAAACCGCAAATGCTGTTCCCACATTACTTACTACGGCACCAACTGCAATCGGCAGTGCACCCGAAGGAACATCTTTTCCGGTAACGGCATTAATTAATTGTTTTTCTCCACCCTGCGGATATTGAACTTTTAACGCAACAACACTAATCCTTTTGTAATTTTTAATTTTATCGGAAAGCAATTTGATCGCATCCGGTTTGTTGTTCTCAATTCCAACGACTGCCTTTTCAACATTCATTGCCCGCATCAGAATTTGAGTGCCAACAAGAATTTCATCTGCTTTTTCCAGCATCAACCGGTGGTCGGATGTTAAATACGGTTCGCATTCAACTCCGTTTAGCAAAAGAACATCGGCTTTCATTCCTTTTGGAGGAACCAGTTTTACGTGGGTTGGAAAAGTAGCACCTCCTAATCCTACGATCCCGGCATCCTGAATTTTTTTCACAATTTCAGGACCTTCCAAAGTAAATTCCTTTTTCAATTCTTCAGAACGGTCGATTTCATCTAACCATTCGTCGCCGGCAACATCAATAAAAATACCTTGTTTCGGGTACCCCGAACTATCGGCAGAAAAATCGACTTTTTTCACTTTCCCTGAAACGGAAGAATGAATGTTGGTAGACACGAAACCGCTGCTTTGCGCAATAACCTGACCTACTTTTACTTCGTCGCCTTTTTTTACGATTGGTGTTGCTGGTGCTCCAATATGTTGAGCAACCGGAATAAAAACAGTTTTTGGAATCGGTAGATCCTCAATTTTTTTATTCGCTGATATTTTATTTTCCGGAGGATGTACTCCGCCAAGTCTGAACGTTTTTAACATTCTATATTATTTAGCTGTACTGCACTCTGTAGTTTCTTCTTTCTTTATCTTCCGGGGTGGGAAATTCAATTCGGTGATTGCGCTCGTTGGGCAAACCGAAACACATTTTCGGCATAATTTACATTTGTCGGAATCGATAAATGCAAGATTATTTTTAATTGTAATGGCATCGAATTTACACTCTTTTTCGCATTTCCCGCAACCGATACAAGCAACTTTACACGCTTTTCTTGCTACACCTCCTTTTGCTTCGTTCATACACGAAACCACAATTTTTCGGTTTTTCGGGAATTTCTTACGAAGTTCGATCAGGTTTTTCGGACAAGCATCAACACAAGCTCCACAAGCCACACATTTGTCGTCGAGAATTAAAGGAACTCCCATTCCTTCGCGTAAATCGATGGCATCGAAATCGCAGGCATCGTAACAATCGCCGTAACCCAGACAGCCGTATTCGCAATCTGTTTCGCCGCTGTACACCGACGATGCAATGGAACAGGTTGTTGCTCCATCGAAAT
>JBNKOT010000279.1:0-5304 GCA_050294855.1 Draconibacterium sp.
CCATGGGGATTTATTTTTGAAAGAAACGGTGAAACTGTAGCCAAACATCCTACTCAGTTGTACGAAGCGCTTGCATATCTTGCCTCGTTTGGAGTAATGATGTATTTGTATTGGAAAACAAATTCGAAAAATAAACAGGGTTTATTGATGGGCGCATTTTTTATTATGATGTTTAGCGCACGTTTTTTTATCGAATTTATAAAAGAAGATCAGGAAGCTTTCGAAGCTGGAATGGCTTTAAATATGGGGCAGTGGCTAAGTATTCCTTTTATTCTTGCCGGAATATTTTTGGTGGTAAGAGCCATCCAAAAACCCGAAGTAATTTATAAGAACAAGATTTATAAAAAGAATTAAATTCTTTTAGATACAAATAAAAAAGCCGGTTTTTATCCGGCTTTTTTATTTGTCAGGATTATCGTTTTAGTTAAATATTTTTATTCCGATAAAGATATTTCTTGGTTTGGCGGGGCCATAAATATAGCCACTGTCGCGATTTTTTCCCGAGTCAAAATCATTCTGATATTGATTAAACATGTTACTTACTCCGCCAAATAGTTCGATCGACGAATCCAAACGATTTACATTCATCGTATACGAAATTTTCAGGTTGGTTTCCATAAACCTTGGCGACGTAAATAATTTGTCTTGCTCGATGGTTCCTGCATCTTCAGCCAGCCCGTAATGCGGAACCAACATCGATCCGGTGTAAATTCCCGAAAGTGCAGCTTTAAATTTTTCAACCGGAGTCCAGGTCAAGGTATAATATCCGTAAGAATTTGGTGTACGCAAATAATCTTTTATTCCGGGCAATTCTTCCGACCAAACTATTTCCTGATCGTACTGACTTTTTTGAAGCGTTACTCCTGCTTCCATTTGCAATTTACGATTGTAGTTGGCACGTAATTCAAAAGTTGCTCCCATCACTTCGCTGTTGCCGCCGTTTCTTTTTTTCATTAACGAATTTCCATCATCGTCGCTTCCCACTTCTTCTAAAACAAAAGCATCTTTTAATTTGGTATAGAAACCTTCGATTGTAAAACCAATAATGTGTTTTTCGGTTGGTTTATCGTAGTTTAAGGAGGCACTCCAACTTTGCGATTTTTCTTCGCTTAAATCATCGGCCAGTTCAATTTTTTGAATTCCTCCGCCAGCAAAAGCAATGTGCATATCGGCATCGAAAGCTTGTGGTGCACGGAATCCGGTCGACCACGAGACTCTGATTTGTGCATTATGATTTGGTTTTAAGAGGTACGAAATGCGTGGATTAAAGATTACCTTATCTACGAAATTATGCTTGTCGGCACAAACACCTGCCAGAAGTGTCGATTTTTGTGTGATCGACCAGTCGCTCTGTATAAAAGCTCCAATGTTTTTCGAAAGTTGATCGGTTAAATAATTGTATGATTTTATTTCGTCGTAAACATCGTCGACAACATATTCAGCTCCAAACGTCATAATGTTGGTGCCGCGAATAAAATCGCTAAATGTTTTGTTGAGTTGTGTTCCAATTTGGTAGGTATAATTTTCGGAATCTCCGTATGGAGGATTGTTGTTGTATTCAACCAATTTCAATCCGCCATCGGGAGCAATTCCGGTAAAATGTTTTCGGGTGGTGTATTGTCCGGCCGCATAAAATGCAAGTGTTGTTTTGTTGTCGGGGCTTGTAATTTCATAATCAATTCCACCCATTAAAATGTCGTGTGTCCTTTCTTCTGATTGTTGTGCCAGATACGCCGGGCCATTTATCATTTCGCCACCGTAACGATATTCGTGCATGCTCGAAAAATTTGCATCCAGTGTTTGATTTTCATTTAAATTAAAAAATGAATTTAAACCAAAGGAATTGTTGTTTAAAGAAGGTAATTCAGAAAAATTGTCGCCATTATGATCGAAAGTTCCTCTTTGGCGATGCGAAGTATATAAGGCTACACCCGCATTTCTTTTCTGCGAAATGGTGGTGAGCGTTCCGTTGATTGAAAAATCGTTGGTGCCATTTCCGATAACTGAATTCTGAGTGGTTATTTCGTACGAGTTGCGCTGTGGCATTCGGGTAATTATATTTACAGTTCCGCCAATGGCACTCGAACCGTAAAGTGCCGAGCCACCGCCACGAACAATTTCGATACGTTCCACCATTTCAGATGGCATTTGCTCCAGTCCGTACAAACCGGTGAGCGGGCTAAAAACCGACCGGCTGTTAATTAGTATCTGACTGTATGCACCGCCCAAACCATTCATTCTGAGTTGTGAATAGTTGCAAGTCTGGCAATCGGTTTCCATGCGTAATCCGGGCTGGAAATTTAACGATTCTGAAACTGTTTGGGCAGCTACATTTTCAATTGATTTGGAATCCATTACATTCACAATAACAGCACTTTCGGTTTGTCTTTTAAACGTTTTGGTTCCGGTAATTACCACATCATCAACCAAAATGAATTCTTCTTCCAGATCGAATTTTACTTCTGCAGTTTCGCCTGCTTTTAAGGTCACTTCTGTTTTTTGAATTTTATAACCCACCATTTTTGCAACAACCGTGTAATTGCCGGTTGGCAGGTCAACCATCATGTAATGTCCGGTAACATCGGTTGTGGTTCCCAAAGTGGTGTTTTCGAGATAGATATTTACAAAAGGAATGTGTTCGCCCTGCGAAACAACGTGTCCGATTAAATTGGCATCGCTATGGTTTTCTTGCGAAAAAGCAGTGTTGTCAGCAAAAATGAATAGAAGTAAAAACCCGGGTAGAATATATTTCATGATTTTGAATTTCAATTTTTTCAAAACTAAATCTATAATTTTAATACGCCAACTTATTTAGACCAATTCAAAATAAAATTAATCTTTCTTCAATAAATTCTACCTATAGATATGTTCTATCAAAAAAAGCGACACAAAAATCAACCTTTTAATATGATTTTTTGTTAATATTTCCATAAAATACTTACAGGTATTTTGTTCAATACTTTAAAAACGTTTATGTTTGTACACATTGAAAAAATTTAAAAATTAGTATATGTTGGAAATAGGAAAATATTCGATGGTTACTTTAACCTACGATTTACGTGTTGAAGATGAGAAAGGAGAGGTTGTAGAACGAGCAACAGCTGAGCAACCACTCGAATTTCTATATGGCGCAGGAGCGATGCTACCTAAATTTGAATCGCATTTGTCGGGTTTAAAAGAAGGGCAGCCTTTTACCATTAAACTGGCAAAAGAAGATGCATACGGCGATGTAAACAACGAAGCAATTGTTGAACTTCCAAAGCATGTTTTTTTAGTTGATGGTAAATTCGACGACGAGCTTATTAAAGTTGGAAACATGGTTCCTATGATGAGCAGCAACGGACAACGTTTGAACGGTTTGGTTCTTGAAGTAAACGAGGAAATTATTAAAATGGATTTTAACCATCCGTTGGCTGGCGAAGATTTGTTTTTTGCCGGAACAGTGCTTGGTGTTCGTCAGGCGTCAGACGAGGAAGTATCACAAATACTTTCTGGTAGTGGCGGAGGCTGCGGCTGTGGAAGTGGTGGTGGGAGTTGTGGAACTTCGAGCTGCGACGATGGTTCTTGTAGTACCGATGATGGTGCTGGTGGTGGCTGCGGATGTGGTTGCTAGTTTATTTTGATTATTAGTTCAATTTATATATTTTAACCTCGTTTTCCGAAAAAAAAATCGGGAAACGAGGTTTTTTACTCCAACTTTTAAAACGAGCAAACGGAGAGTTTTTTTATAGAGGTTTGTTGTGCGATTTCTATCCGTTGCTATTAAATTAAGTTAGCTTTAACAGATGAATACCTTTGGAAATATTTTCAGACTTACTTCTTTCGGAGAATCGCATGGAAGAGGAATTGGCGGAATAATCGACGGTTGTCCGGCCGGTTTGGAACTGGATATTGAACTTATTCAGAAAGACCTCTCGCGAAGAAAACCCGGGCAATCAAAAATCACAACGCAACGAAAAGAAGAAGATCGACTTGAATTTTTATCCGGAGTATTTGAAGGTAAAACACAAGGTACACCCATTGCATTTGCCATTTGGAATAAAGATCAGCATTCGAACGATTACAACGATTTAAAAGATATATACCGCCCGTCGCACGCCGATTATACCTACATTAAAAAGTACGGAACCCGCGATCATCGGGGAGGAGGGCGTTCATCGGCCCGCGAAACCATTGCACGTGTTGTTGCCGGAGCAATTGCAAAACAGATTCTGGCAAAAATTGGAGTTACTGTTAATGCCTATGTTTCGCAAGTTGGCGAAATTCAACTTCAAAAATCATATCTCGAACTCGATTTGTCGAAAACCGAAAATAACATTGTACGTTGCCCCGATCAGGAAACGGCAACAAAAATGATTTCGAGAATTGAAGCGGCAGCAAAAGATAAAGACACAGTTGGCGGCGTAATTACAGGAGTTGCCAACGGAGTTCCTGCCGGTTGGGGTGAACCCGTTTTTAATAAATTACATGCCGACATGGGTTTTGCCATGCTTGGAATAAATGCAGTAAAAGGATTTGAGTACGGTTCTGGTTTTGAAGGAACAAAACTCAGCGGTTCGCAGCACAACGATGTTTTTATAACCACCGATTCGGGAATCAGAACAAAAACAAATAATTCGGGTGGTGTTCAGGGAGGAATTTCAAACGGAGAAGATATATATTTTAACGTGGCTTTTAAACCAATTGCTACGCTTTTAAAAGAACAACATACGGTTGATAAGAACAATAAAGAAACAACAATAAATCCGAAAGGACGACACGATCCGTGCGTTTTACCACGCGCTGTGCCAATTGTTGAAGCCATGGCGGCGCTGGTTCTTGTAGATCATTATTTATTAAGTAAACTAAATTCAATTTAAAATGCCGAGGAAAAAACGTAACAGAAGAATTCAGGTGCCACCTGTAATTAAAGGTATGTCGGTTTTTGGTGTGCGAGGAAGAAAATCGAACGAAGTAATTCTTCATCTGGAAGAATATGAAGCCATTCGTTTACTCGACTATCAGAATCTTACGCAGGAAGAAGCTGCAGTGCACATGGATGTTTCCAGGCCAACTTTAACGCGGATTTATGAAGAAGCCAGAAATAAAGTTGCAACCTCATTTGTTGAAGGAAGAGATTTGATTTTTAGAGGAGGTGATATTTATTTTGATAAAAACTGGTATAAATGTAATGCTTGTCAGGCAAGTTTTAGCGATTATTCCGATCAGGTAAAAAATTGCCCGGTTTGTAATTCAGGCAATATCATTTCGTTGAACGAGTATTATTCGAAATAAAACAGATGTCGAAAAAACCATCGGGCATTC
>JBNKOT010000280.1:0-9148 GCA_050294855.1 Draconibacterium sp.
GATATCAAAAAGAACATAACAAAAAAATTAGTACTCCGTTTGGCGCTGTTTGTTGCCGTTATCGGAGTGGCTACACTTTTTGATATTTATTTTGAAAGCGACTCTGGTATTTTAGAAGAGATACAAAACGAATCGGCTGCAAATATGGGCGAAAAGGGAAAAATGTATTTTGTTAATCAAACAAATACAATTAGCGCCAAAACAACATCTCAAAAAAATACAGGCCGAAAATTGCAGCTCAAATCCCACGACAAATTCATCCAAAAATACCATCAGTTAAGAAACTACCAGGTTTTTAAAGCCGAAGTGCAACCTCAAACCACTCCGCTTATTTCTTCTTATCATTACCTGGCATTTAAAAATTATTTCTTTTCCGATCCCGATGACGAAGCTCAGATTTCGTAATTTTTCTCATCCTTTTTTATCGGTTTGAGACGGGGATTATTCGTATTCCCGAATTATTCTTTTGAATAAAAATTCAATTTATTATATCTAAATTTTTAACATTAAAAACTAAATTAAAATGCAAAACAAAGGTGCAATTTTATCATTTGCAATTCTTTTGGCAGCAGTTTGTTTTTACCAGTTAACCTTTACCTGGAAAGCAAAACAAATTGAAAAAGATGCAGTTGAGTACGCGCAGGGTAATTCGCAAAAAGAACTGTTTTACCTCGATTCAATTTCGGGAGAAGAAGTGTACAACTTCTTTGGACTGAAAAAATACACATACAAAGATGTAAAAGAGCTGGAAATGAATTTAGGTCTTGACCTAAAAGGTGGTATGAACGTTACTTTGGAAGTTTCTGTTGTCGACATTATCAAAGCAATGTCGAATTACAGTACCGACTCAACGTTTAACGCAGCACTGGCTCGTGCATCGCAATTACAGGAAAACAGTCAGGCCGATTTTGTTACGCTTTTCGGACAAGCTTTCGAAGAAATCGATCCGAATGCAAGATTAGCTTCGATATTTAATACCCTCGAATTACGCGATCGTATTAATTTTAATACTTCGAATGCCGATGTATTAAAAATTATCAATGTAGAAACATCGGCTGCTATCGACAATTCGTTTAACATCATTCGTACTCGTATCGACCGTTTTGGTGTGGCGCAGCCAAACATTCAGCAGTTACAAACCAAAGGACGTATTTTGGTTGAATTGCCGGGAGTAAAAGACCAAAACAGGGTACGTAATCTGTTGCAGGGAACAGCCATGTTGGAGTTCTGGGAAACTTACGAAAATCAGGAAGTTTATCAGTACATGCTTCAAGCCAATCAGAAAATTAAGGAGATGAATACTTCAACTGTTCTAGAAACAGAAGAAGTTGCGAACGAAGCAGAAACTGTAGCTGCAGACACTACCGAAAGTTCGTTACTTTCTGAATTGGAAGCCGGAGAAGGAGCAGATTCAACTTCAACGTTGGATAATTTGGCGAATTTCAAAAAAGAATATCCACTGTTTGCGCTGTTAAATCCAAGTACCGATCAGTCGGGGCAATTGTACCCCGGACCAGTTGTAGGTATGGCGCATTTCAAAGACACTGCAGAAATCAATACTTACCTTCATAATCCACAGGTAAAAAACATTTTCCCACGGAATATGACATTTCGCTGGACTGCAAAATCGACCGATGTTGAAGGCAATTTCTATCGTTTAATTGCATTAAAAGTTACTACCCGCGACGGACGCGCTCCACTCGATGGTGAAGTAATTACCGATGCACGTCAGGATTTCGATCAGTTTGGTTCGAACCCTGAAGTAACCATGTACATGAACAGCGAAGGTGACAAAACCTGGTCGCGCATGACAAAAGAAAACATTGGCAAATCAATTGCAATTGTACTGGATGGTTATGTTCGTTCATTCCCCACTGTTCAGGGCGAGATTTCTGGTGGCCGTTCGAGCATCACCGGTTTAGAAAGTATCGAAGAGGCGAAAGACCTTGCAAACATTCTGAAGTCGGGTAAAATGCCGGCTCCAGCACATATTATTCAGGAAGCAATTGTTGGTCCTTCCTTAGGACAAGAAGCCATCAACAGTGGTATGCTTTCGTTTATTATCGCTTTTATTTTAATCTTGGTTTACATGTTCTTTTTCTATAGTAAAAATGCAGGACTGGTTGCGAATATTGCATTAATTGCCAACTTGTTTTTTATTATCGGAATTTTGGCTTCGTTGGGAGCGGTACTTACACTGCCTGGTATTGCCGGTATTGTACTTACTATTGGTATGTCGGTTGATGCGAACGTACTTATTTACGAGCGTGTTCAGGAAGAACGGCGTGCCGGGAAAGGTGTTAAACTGGCAATTTCGGATGGTTATAAAGCGGCTTATTCCGCAATTATCGATGGTCAGGTAACTACATTATTAACCGGTGTTGTTCTTTATTTATTTGGTTCGGGACCAATCAAAGGTTTTGCAACTACTTTAATTATTGGTATTCTAACTTCGTTGTTCTCTGCAATTTTCTTAACCCGTATTATTTTCGAGTGGAAATTAAAGAAAAGCGACAAGATTACCTTTACTTCCCGCGTAACCGAAAACTGGTTACGTAGTACGAAAATTAAATTTCTTGAAAAGAAGAAAATATTCTATGTAATATCCGGTGCATTAATTTTAGCTTCTATTCTTTCCATTTCTTTACGTGGGTTTAACTATGGAATCGATTTTAAAGGTGGACGTACTTATGTAGTTCGTTTTGACGAAGAAGTTAAAGTAGCCGATGTACAGCAGGCATTAGGAGTAGTTTTTGGAGAAGAACCGGAAGTAAAAACTTACGGACCGAACATTAAAATTACTACCGAATATAAAATCGACGATACCAGCGAAAACATCGACAACGAAGTAGAAGAAATGTTGATGAAAGGGTTGCAGGCTGCAAACTTGTTAAAAAGCGATGTTACCTTACAAGAGTTTACCGACGATTATCAGTTGAGTTCGCAAAAAGTTGGACCAACCATTTCGGATGATATCCGGAAAGATTCGGCCATTGCAATCAGTTTCTCGCTCATCATTATTTTCCTTTATATTCTTCTTCGTTTCCGTAACTGGCAGTATGGTTTGGGAGCGGTTGCCGCACTGGCACACGATTCAATTATTGTATTAGGTCTTTTCTCTATGTTGTATGGATTTTTACCATTTTCGCTGGAAATCGACCAGGCATTTATTGCGGCAATTCTGACCGTGTTAGGTTATTCGATAAACGATACTGTGGTTGTATTCGACCGTATTCGCGAATACCTAGGTTTGTATCCAAAACGCGACAGAGACGAAAACGTAGACCACGCATTAAACAGTACTTTGCGTCGTACATTTAGTACTTCACTTTCAACATTTGCAGTGTTATTGGCCATCTTCTTATTTGGTGGTGCAACCATTCGCGGATTTACGTTCGCATTGTTGATTGGTGTTGTTGTTGGTACGTATTCTTCGTTATTTATTGCAACTCCAATTGCATTCGATTTTCAGAAACGTGTGGCAAAAGTACTTGCCAAAAGAAAAAAATAAATATTCTTAGAAAGCCGGGAGTCGGAAGCCAGAAGTCGGAAGTAAAATATCTTCGGACTTCAGTCTTCCGGCTTCGGTCTTTTTGTATATTTGTGTGATAAAAAAAATCTAATGGCAAATTATATATTATTCATAAGTGGTGGCGAGATTGTTTTGGTGATGTTGTTGGCTCTTCTGTTTTTTGGATCGAAGGCCATTCCGGATATTGCAAAAACACTGGGAAAAGGAATGCGTGAATTTAAAAAGGCAACCAACGAAATCAAACGCGAAATAAACGATTCTACTTCCGATATTAAAAAAGATTTCGATGATGTTTCCTCGGCAGTTAACAAAGAAACCAAGGACATCAAAAAAGGAATAAAAGATCATTTCGAGGATTAAACTCACAGGTAAAACAAAATTATTTGATGATAGTAGTTTATATAGTTTTATTGTTAGCTTGTTTTGTTTTACTGGCAAGGGTTGTCGATTTATTTTTTATCTCCTCGCTCGACAAAATTTCTAAAGATTTACGACTTTCAAGCGATGCCGCCGGAGCAACATTAATGGCTGTTGGTTCGAGTGCGCCCGAATTGTTTGTGGCACTTTTTGCCGTGCTGAAACCCGGAGAACACCAAGTAATAGGAATCGGAAGTATTGTTGGAAGTGCCATTTTTAATTTGTTGGTAATAGTAGGAGCAGCCGCATTTGTAAAGGAGGTGAAATTAACCTGGCAGCCCGTTGTTCGCGATCTGTTTTTCTATTTTATTGCCGTTGTTCTTTTGGTTTATTTTATCTGGGATGGCGTATTTACTTTCAACGAAGCAAGCATTTTTCTGGTTGTTTATGTGGCGTATGTAGTGGCGGTGGTTTATTGGCGTAAATTATTCCATTATTCCGATATGGAATATACAGTTGAAGTGGAAGACCCACACGGCGAGAACAATAAAATTACCGGCGCCATAGATGCTGTCTTACGATTTGTATTCCCTTCAAAAGAGAAATACTACCTCGTTTTTATCTTTTCGATAATACTTATTGCCACATTAAGTTATGCTTTGGTTGAACTCGCTATAGAATCTGCACATATTTTAAATATTCCGGAAGCCATAATTGCATTAACCGTGCTTGCAGTTGGTACTTCTATTCCCGATCTTTTTTCATCTATTATTGTTGCAAAACAAGGGCGTGGCGACATGGCTGTAAGTAACGCAATTGGCTCAAATATTTTCGATATTTTGGTGGGCCTTGGATTGCCGTTTATTATTGTAATGTCAATTTCAGAAAAGACTATCTCGGCAGGGGGAGACCTGTTTACTTCAGCTGTAATTCTTTTTATTTCGGTAGTTTTGTTGGTAATTTTACTTTTGGTCAGCAAATGGAAAACAGGCAAACTAACCGGAATCATTTTAATTGGTTTATACCTGTTTTATGTCGTTCGCGAAATTATTTTAATGAACGGATAAGTTAAAGAGAATATAAAAACTGTGATAAAAGCGCAAAACATAAAAAAATCGTTTGGTAGCCTTGAGGTTTTAAAAGGGATCAACCTCGAAATTCCAAAAGGGAAAATTCATTCGATTGTGGGTGCAAGTGGAGCCGGAAAAACTACTTTGTTGCAAATTCTTGGTACACTGAGTCAACCCGATAGCGGGCAAATTTTTTTTAACGACAAAGATATTTCAACTTTTTCTGAAAAAGAGTTGGCCGCTTTCCGAAATCAGGAAGTTGGTTTTGTATTTCAGTTTCATCATTTATTGCCCGAATTTACAGCGCTCGAAAATGTTTGTATTCCGGCTTTTATCGCAAAAAAAACGAAAGCCGAAGCAGAAAAAAGAGCATTCGAATTGTTGGATTATTTAGGATTAGCAGACCGAATTGAACACAAACCTTCAGAACTTTCGGGTGGAGAAAAACAACGTGTTGCCGTGGCGCGTGCATTGGTAAATCATCCTTCGGTTGTGATGGCCGACGAACCTTCGGGGAATCTGGATTCGGCCAACCGCGACGAGTTGCACGAATTGCTTTTTCGTTTACGCGACGATTTCGGACAAACTTTTATTATTGTAACCCACGACGATCATTTTGCCGAACGTTCAGATAAAATCATTCATATTAAAGATGGGGTGATTGAAGGACAAGTGTGAATGAGGGAATGCATGTATTCGTAAATGGATAAATACAATAATTAGCGATTGAGTGAATAAGTATTAATCTTTCCCGACAACTCGTCAATTTTTTTAATCCATAAATCTTCATCAAAAATCTAACTTCATCATCTAAAAAGAATACAATATGCGAAACGAATTGGAGTTGAAAGAATTTTTAGATGAAAAGGTTGACAAATTTAATCAGCCCAATTTTATTGAAACCGACCCAATTCAGGTTCCCCGAAAATTTACTCAAAAAGAAGACATTGAGATCTCCGGTTTTTTAACCGCAACCATTGCCTGGGGAAACCGAACCGCAATTATAAAGAATGCAGCGCGTTTAATGAATTTAATGGACTATCAGCCAACTGATTTTATTCTGAATTCATCCAGCCTCGAAATTGAAAGACTCAATCGTTTTGTGCACCGTACTTTTAACGGGCACGATTGTATCTATTTTATCCGGTCGCTAAAAAATATTTATCAAAATCATCGGGGCTTGCAAGCTGTTTTCGAAGATGGATTTGCAAACGAAATTTCGGTAAAATCATCCTTGTCGCATTTCTACAAAATATTTTTTGAAATCGATGGAGAACGAACCCGCAAACACGTTTCGAATGTAGAAAAAGGATCTTCAGGAAAACGTTTGAATATGTTTCTCAGGTGGATGATTCGAAACGATAAAAGTGGAGTTGATTTTGGTATTTGGGATGGAATTCCAAAGTCGGAATTAATGCTGCCACTCGATGTTCACACCGGAAATGTGGGAAGGAAACTTGGAATTCTTCAACGCAAATCAAACGATTGGAAAGCGGTGGAAGAAATCACTAAAACACTGAGAACATTTGATCCGGCAGACCCGATAAAATACGACTTTGCACTTTTTGGTTTGGGCGCATTTGAGAAGTTTTAACTTATTTGAAGTTTGGCAATATAAATTGGATTTACTTATTAATTTTAATGTGATGTTATAAAAACTGGTTTAACCAATTTATTATGCGATGGCAGGAAACAACTATTTTCAGTTTAAACAATTTAAGATTATTCAGGAAAAGGCGGCGATGAAAGTGGGCACCGACGGTGCACTTCTTGGTGCCTGGGTAAATGTTGAAAATGTAGAAAACATTTTAGATATTGGAACCGGAACAGGATTAATTGCACTAATGCTCGCGCAACGTTCTCCGGCAAAAGCGCTGGGAATTGAAATCGAAAAAAGTGCAGCAGAAGAGGCTTCCAAAAATGTGAATAATTCTCGTTGGAACGACCGGGTTTCGGTCCAAAATATTTCTTTCCAGGATTTTGTAAAAACTACCGATCAAAGGTTTGATCTTATTGTTTCGAATCCACCTTTTTTTTCTGGCGGCAGTAAAAATGAAATTCAAAACAAAGCAATCGCACGGCACAATCATTTACTTCCTTTTTCAGTGTTAATTTCGGGCGCAGTAAAATTATTGAGACAGAAAGGGCGTTTGGCAGTTGTGCTTCCAACAGTTCCGGCTGAAGAATTTATCGATTTGGGCATTTCAAAAGGATTATTTCTGAATCGAATTACCCGCGTAAAACCAAAGGCTACAAAACAATGCAACCGCTTTTTAATTGAATGTTCGAAAGAAAAAACCAGTATTGTTGAAGATGAATTGATTATTTATTCCAACGACAGTTCCGATTTTACTGAAATGTATAAAGAAATAACCCGCGAATTTTACCTGAAGTTTTAAACGAGAAACAAGAAAGGATTAAAAATCTGGTTCATTCTGGCTGAAAATCTTTTTATCGAAACATTATCTATTTTCGACGTACTTTCATTTACGTGAGCTATTTTTTTGACCACCATTTTTTCAAAGAAGTTCATTTTGTCAAAATTGAATTCGCCACCAAAACAAGCGGTTGCTTTTGCAATTTCCTGAAGTTCGGAAGGGTAGGCTTCAGAAAATTGTTGCTGTGCTTTTTCACCTTCTTCCATGCAGCAAATAAACAGTCCGAGCTCTTTGCTTTTTAGTTCAGTCATATTTTTTGTGCAAAATGTTTTTACTCTTTTTTGAATTTGCCCGGCATGTATCGAGCCACCAATTATTACACGCTCGTATTTCTTCAATTCAGGATTCGAATCTTTCTTCAGATTTACAAGCGTGATGTTTTCACCTAAATATTGTTTTAATTGTTGCGCTGTTTTTTCGGTGCAACCATGATTTGTGGAGTAAGCAATTAAAGTTTTCATGAGTAAAATGGCTTTTTTCTGGGTCACTAAATAAATAACTAATCAAATTTATTTATCAAAATTACGACCATTATAACGAACAATTGTGTTAAATATCGGTTAATTTTGTAAAATAATCGGCAAACAAAAAACACTAAAAAGTATTTTATTGTAAAAGCCTATTACTTTTGTATGCGTTTAGCAGAAAGGAGTACAACATGATGATTGATATGAAACCAGAAATACAACTAGATTCGAACTACTATAAAGTTGAGAAATTAAGAGTTTTAACCGAAAATACTTTTGTATTAACTTTGCCCAAGAGCAGGTTTAAATTTGTTGCAGGGCAGCACATTTCGCTTTCTATTCAAGGCGATTATCAAAGTCGCGAATATTCGATTTACAGTGCCGAAGAAGGAGAAAATCTTGAAGTGCTTGTGAAAGAAGTTGAGGGCGGTTATTTTTCGCCAAAATTAAAACATTTAAAACCTGGCGAGATGGTTGAAGTTCATGGCCCGTTTGGTAAATTTGGTTTAGACGAAAAGAAAATTAAAACGCACAAACATATTTTTATTGCCAGTGGAACCGGAATTGCACCGTTTCATAGTATGGTAAAAAGTTATCCGGAGATCGATTATGCCGTAATTCACGGTGTGCGATTTGCCAACGAAGCGTACGAAAAAGAACATTACAATCAGGATAATTTTACAGTTTGTGCATCGCGCGACGAAAAAGGCGATTTTAAAGGCCGGCTGACGGAATACTTAAAACAAACCGAATTTGAGAAAAATTCGAGCTTTTATTTATGTGGTAACAGCGACATGATTTTTGATGCGATGGAAATCTTAAAAGACAAAGGTTTTGATCGCGAAAGTGTTACGGTGGAAGTTTATTTTTAGAAAAAAGACGATATTAAAAATAAAAGAGTTCTTCTGAAATGGAGAATGAAAATACAAAAGCGGATGCCATTTTACTAACAAATAGACTAGTAGGATGGCATTCTTTTTTACTTCGAATCTATTTTTTCGCCATACGCTAAATCTCCTGCGTCGCCAAGCCCGGGAACGATGTACGATTTATTTGTCATTCCTTCGTCGATGGCGCCCAGCCAGAGTGTAACATTGTCGGCTTTTATATTCTCGCAAATGTAATCAACTCCCTGTTGACTCGAAATTATTGCCAGCAAATGAACGTGTTTTGGAGTTCCTTTACTAAAAAGTGCCTGGTAACCAATCTCCATCGATTTCCCGGAAGCCAGCATCGGATCCGATAAAATTACTACTTTATTTTCAAGCGAGGGCGAGGCCATGT
>JBNKOT010000281.1:0-5025 GCA_050294855.1 Draconibacterium sp.
GTAAGTGCAATGGAAAAAATGTTCGATCAACTGGGAACTGTTTCATCAGAAAAAATAAAAGTTGCTTTCCCCGATGCCGGAACACATGTAATTGGCTGTGAGCTTGAATCGGGTTGTGTTGACAAAGTAATTGCCGAAACACAAAAATTTGGAATTGAAGTGTTAAAGCTGAATACGGTAAATTAATTTGAATTCAGGATGTCGTTATATTTTTGAAGCGGCAGGTTCGTCGAGAAACCAAATCAATTCGCCATTTTTCGGAGAAATATAATATGCGGGAAGAAGTTTTGCTGCTTCGTTGTCGTTCATTATTTCACCAACACGTACCGATTTACTTTCACCGGTTACCAGAAAAAATATTTGGTTCGCATTGTTAATTACATTGCCCGTAACTGTAATTCTGTTCTGACCGGTTATCGGATGTTGTGTGGCAGCACAATTTTCGTCGTGTTCGAAAAGTTCAAGCTGGTCGGGGAAAATAGATGCAGTATGTCCGTCGTCGCCAAGTCCTAAAATAATAATATCAAAAACCGGATCTTTTCCGCGAGAGTTTAAGGTTTCTTCCATTTCCTTTGAATAGCGTTTTGCCACTTTCTCCGGATTTTCCTCTCCTTTTATCCGATGGATGTTTTCTTTTGGAATAGAAATGTTTGAAAACAAATAATCGACTGTCATTTTATAGTTGCTTTGCTCGTTGTCGGGCGAAACACAACGTTCGTCGCCCCACCAAAAATGAATTCTTTCCCAGGGAATTACATCCTTGTATTTTTTCCCAAGTTTTTTAAAAAGCCCTTTTGGCGAATTGCCACCGGAAAGTGCAATGTCGAAACAAGACTGATTGGAGTTCTGCGTCAGTTTCAAAATTTCTTTGGCAATTGCGTTGTATACTTTTTTGGGCGTTTTATAAATTCTAACTTCGGTAATACTTGCCATTTTATTTCAATTTATTAGAATAACAATATTAAAGCTTTACAGTTCACAATACAAGCCGTCGTCGCTCAGGTTTTTGCACGGGAAACGCCATTCTCCTCTTGTAATTAAACGATCGGAATTTTCAGGTCCCCAGGTTCCTGCCGGATACCCGAAAATCGGAATGTCAGGATTACTTTGCCAGGCATTAATTATTGGCTGAACAAATTTCCATGCTTCTTCCACTGCGTCTCCACGGGCATATAATGTTGCATCGCCCTGCATACAATCGAGCAATAATCTTTCGTAGGCAGCAGGTACTTCAACGTCGGCGAGATCGGAGTAATGAAAATCCATGTTCACCGTTTGAACATCGAAACCAGCTCCCGGAGTTTTCATCCCAAATTTCAGCAAAATACCTTCGTCGGGCTGAATACGAATGATCAGCATATTATTTTTCTGTTCGTTATTTTTTGGCGCTCCAAATAAATGATGAGGAACACTTTTGAAATGAATGACAACTTCGGTAACGCGGGTTGGCAGTTTTTTACCTGTTCTAATGTAAAAAGGCACTCCGGCCCAACGCCAGTTGTCGATATAGAATTTTAAGGCGATAAAAGTTTCGGTTCTCGAAAGCGGATCAACTTCGTGCTCGTCGCGATATCCAACAACCGCTTTATTTTTTATGGTGGAGGCGGTGTACTGTCCGCGAATGACGTATCTCTCGACTTTATTTTCGGGGATCGGACGAAGCGATTGAAAGACTTTTATAATTTCGTTACGGATGGCATTTGCTTCGATTACCACAGGCGGTTCCATGGCAACAAAACCAACCAGCTGCATCAAATGGTTTTGCAGCATGTCGCGCAAAGCTCCCGAGTGGTCGTAATAACCACCTCGTTCTTCCACACCCAGACTTTCTGCCGACGTAATTTCGATTCGTTCGATGTAATTACGATTCCACAGCGGCTCGAATATTCCATTCGAAAAACGCGATACCAGCATGTTTTGAACCGTTTCTTTGCCCAGATAATGGTCGATGCGAAAAATTTGTTCTTCCTCAAAATAATTCAATAAATTAATGTTGAGAGCTTGTGCCGATTCAAGATTGGTTCCAAATGGTTTTTCTACAATTAAGCGCCTGAAATATTTATTCGATTTGTTCAGCCCGTTTTCGGAAAGCAAACGTGGAATTATTTCGTACAAAGACGGGGGAGTAGAAAGGTAAAAAATATAGTTTTTATCTATTCCGTGGATTTGTGAAATATTGCTGAGTCGTTTTTTTAATGGAATAAAATCGTCGGTTTCGTTGGTTTGAACAGGTTGGTAAAACAACATCTTTTTAAACGCTTCAACTTGTTCGTCTTTTGGTAAAAATTCATCGGCTTTTTCTCTGAATTCATCGTCGGTTAACGCAGTGCGCGATGCACCCAAAACGGCAAATTTTTCGGGCAAAAAATTTTGTTTGTATAAATTGTATAAAGCCGGAATGAGTTTTCTTTTTGTCAGATCTCCCGACGCTCCGAAAATTACTAAAATTTGATTTTCTGTTTGTTTCATAACCTTTTGTTTACTTGTTCAACACAATATACAATTACATTGTTTTCGTATATTTTATACCAAAGACAATAACGAATTGTATTGTTGAGTGTTGCCGTAAAATCACCCGCTCCTTTTAATTCAAACGGGTCGATAATTATCTGTGTTTTAAATTCAATGTTTTGATGGAGAGTTGTTTTAAAAACGGCTTCTTTTGCCCCCCAGTAAAGTATTTTGGCGATTTGTGGATTCGACATGTTTTCGATCGCTTCCAACTCTTTTTTATGAAGATAGCGTGTTACTACTTTTTCGACATTTCGCTGTGTGTTTTCAACATCGATTCCAATTTTTTTATCCGACAAAAGGATAACAACAAAATTGGCTGAATGCGAAATACTGATGTTTTGTTTGCTGTTTTTTACTTCAGGTTTTCCACTTGGCAGGTAATCGATTTCCAGTTTTTCCTTTGCGAGTTCTTGTAGTAAAATGCGAACACATAGAAATTCAACTTTTCGCCGTTCGATTTTGTACTTTTCATACGCCGCTTTTTCGGCCGCTGTAAACTGAAAATTTGCTTCCAGTTCTTCGGCAGATTCGCTTCGTTTCCAGATTCCTAACAATCCTGCCTCTGTTTTTATTTTTTCGACTAGTGGCATTAATTCCAGGTTGTGGTTTCTATCATTCGAATAATGTCGGGTTCAAAAAAATCGATTACCGGCTGCAGCGAGTCGATGTTTGGAACTTCGCTGATGTAAAATGCTCCGCGCAAAAAATGCCGGGTGCTATCGGTTAAAAAAAACTGTAGCGGCGAGGCTGCATTTCCACGAATGCGGTATATAGTACCGTACACATTTTCGGGCTGATTTATAAAAATTTGTTCTTCGATGGCATCGGCTTTTATCGAATGTTTATACGCTAGCCGCCTTGTTTCTTCCATAAATTCGGCTAATTGTGCTCTGCCGGAAGTTTTGTTTTTATCGAGGTTGTAATACGAAATGTGGATTTCGGCACGATTTGCAGGCACCACCACATTCACCCAAAAAGGCTGGTCGGGATTTGTTTTGTCGGGTGTTAATTGTGCGTAGTTGGCAATTTCGAATGTATAAGGAAAGTTATTTTTAATCGAATGGTATTCTTTTTTTGGGAATTCGATGCGGTAAAATCCACGTGGTTTTGGCGTGTATTTCTCTTTACACGAAGCAAAAACAAAAATCAAAATAAAAAAGATTACTATTTGTTTCATTAAAAATCTATTTGAATACAATGTATCAATTTACAGTTTCCCCAATGGCATAAACTAATAAACGAAACCACCATTAATTATTGTATATAAAGCAAACAATTCAACCCTGAAAAAACTATTCTGTAATTTCCACTTTAATTTTTTTGATCCGCCGGTTGTTTACTTCATCGATAGTGAAACTAAATTGTTTGCATTTTATTTTTTCGTGAAGCCGGGGAATTTCACCTTTTAATTCTAAAATTAATCCGGCAAGTGTATCGGCATCTCCTTTTACTTCATCAAAAACACTGTCGCTGCAGGCAATTGCTTTGTAAAAATCTCCCAGCAATACTTTTCCGTCGAACAGATAAGTATTATCCGAAATTTTTGAAAAGAATACTTCTACTTCATCAAACTCATCGGTAATGTCGCCAACAATTTCCTCCAAAATATCTTCGAGGGTAACAACTCCTGAAGTTCCACCATATTCGTCGATTACAATGGCAAGGTGAACTTTGTTTTTCTGGAATTCTTCGAGCAGCGAATTAATTTTTTTTGTTTTTGGCACGTAAAAAGGAGCGCGGATTAAGGTCTGCCATTTAAATTGATTTCCTTTATGACTGTGCGGTAATAAGTCTTTAATGTATAGTATTCCACTGATATTGTCGAACGAATCGATATAAACCGGAATGCGTGAATATCCGGAGTCGTTAATGATTTTCAGTACATCTTTAAATTCGGTTTTTATATCAATTGCAATTACATCGACACGAGGATGCATAATTTCTTCGACATTTTTATTCCCAAATTTTACAATGCCTTCAAGAATTTCTTTTTCTTCAGAAAGCTCCTGATCAGAGGTTAATTCAAGCGCCTGCGAAATCTCGTTCATCGAAATTTCTTTTCGGTGTTTCTGCAATCGCCTGTTTACAAATGAGGTGGAATAAATTAAAATTGAATTTACAGGTTGAAATATTTTTCCCAGAACTTGTAAAGGAATGGCCATAAAACGGGCAAAACCAAGTGCAAAATACGAGGCATAAACTTTTGGAATAATTTCTCCGATAAGTAATAAAATGAAGGTGATTATAACCACTTGTACAATAAACTCGACCAGCGGAGAATTTTGAATGGTATATATGTTTTTGGTAATATAAGTGGTTAAAATAATAATACCAATATTCACAAAATTATTTGCAACCAGAATTGTAGCTAGTAATTTTTCGGGATTTTCGAGATTGGAAAGAACACGCTGATTTGTTTTGCTCTTTTTTTTGAGTTTCTGTTTGTCGCCGGCACTCAGCGAAAAATATGCAACTTCCGAACCACTAATTAAGGCTGATGTTAACAATAAT
>JBNKOT010000282.1:0-2826 GCA_050294855.1 Draconibacterium sp.
ACCGATTTTCTGCGTCATATTTGCTTACCATAGCCCGCTATGCTTTCGCAAACAGTCCTTGAAACTCAATATTTATACGCGATTTGAGCCATTAATTTTATATCGAACTCAGGTTTTTAGATTCCAAAAGTTTATTCCAAAACTCTGATTAATCTTCTTATCTTATAAAACCCTATTTTCTTCCTAAACCTCAGTAACTCCGATTGATATAAGCGAGATAACCTTATTGACTTATTTCATAGGATCAATAAGTTTGGTTATACTTCATCCTGAAATTAGCTACTGAAGTTAGAACTCTAAATAAGGTAGATAAAAAAAGCTGCAATTCATAACACCTCACCTGTAAGTAAAATCGACAAGAATTTTATTGATTATTTTTGATGTGTGTTACTTTGTGCACTACAATGAGGTAGCAATCATTCGATCATCGAATAGTTGGGAAAACAAAAATACTTGCGATAATGAGAAACAACTACAATTTGAAATACTAGGTTTTCCTTTTTTTCTTTTTGGCTGCTGGAAATAAAACGTTATTCAAAATTAAACGGTAACCGGGTGAATTCGGATGTAAACTTAGATCGGTGGGCGGATCGCCAATTAAATGTCGGTAATCTTCGGGGTCGTGGCCACCATAAAAGGTCCAGAATCCTTTTCCTTTTTCGCCATGAATATAACGCGCTTCGCCGGCAGGTTTGTTTTCGCCCATGATTAAAACATCAGGTTTAATAACTTCTTTCCGATACGAAGTAGTTTGCCCCATAAAACCTTTAATCAGGTTGTTGTGGTTTTGGCAAAGCATGGTTGGAATGGGATCCCATTTTGCCGAAAAATCAAACAAAGTAAAATAGTCGTTTTCGCGGATTACTTTTCGAGTGGTGGTGGCATCGATATCCGAAAATTCGTATTCGTACGGACTTTCAACCAGATGGAAATTACGAAAGGCAAAAGTGCGCGAAAAATCAAGTTTTTCCTGTGCATGCTGATCGGCCGGATCGCCGTCGAACATCGTTTCGCAAATATCGATTCCTGCCGCTGCCAGAGAAATGTCGTATGTGTCGGTGGCAGCACACATGGCAAATAGAAATCCGCCACGTTCAACATAATTCTCAATTTCGCGGGTTACAAAAGCTTTCATTTCCGAAACTTTCATAAAACCCAGGTTTTGTGCTAGCTCGGTATTTATTTTTACTTCTTGCTGATACCAGGGCGCGTGTTGATATACACGCCAGAATTTTCCATGTTGTCCGGTAAAATCTTCGTGATGTAAATGCAACCAGTCGTAATCAGCCAGTTTGCCGTTCAGAATTTCTTCGTCGTAAATAATGTCGTAATTAATTTCTGCGTAACTTAAAACAAGTGTAACAGCGTCGTCCCAGGGTTGTTTGTTGGGTGGCGAATACACCGCAATTTTTGGTGCTTTGTTCATGGCAACTGCATCCATATTTACGTCGGGACGGGCTATTTCAGTTAAAATTGCATTGGCTTGTGCATCGGCAATTGTTTCGTAGCTAACTCCTCTTACAATACATTCGTTTTCGATTTCGGGATAGTGTTGTATCAAAAAACTACCGCCGCGGTAATTCAGAAGCCATTTTACTTCAATATCTTTTTCGAGCACCCAAAATGTAATTCCATATGCTTTTAAATGATCTTTTTGCAATTCGTCCATCGGAATCAGCAGATGAACAGCTTTTGCCTGAATCGAAAAGATCAGCAAAATGAACACGATAAAAATTTTATTGCGCATGGTTGTTCTGTTTCTGAAAATAAGACAACTAAAATGTCAGATGGTTCAAATTAAAAAGGAGCATTGTTGGTGCTGGGATTCTGTTTATCGAAACTGCTATTGCTCGAAATGCCTGCTGCTAAAGAATCTTCATCTGCATTCATTTTTGAGCTAAAAGTCTGATCGCCACCAAACCCGTCAGAAAACTGCATTTCCATGTCCATAAATTTGGCCAGTTCTTTCTTGAATCTCAAGTGAATATCGGCGGTTGCACCATTCCTGTGTTTTGCAATAATAATTTCACCAACACCCAAAAGCGAATTTCCCGATTCGTCTTCGGTAATTCCAAAATACTCGGGACGGTGAATAAAAGTTACAATATCGGCATCCTGCTCAATTGCTCCCGATTCACGTAAATCCGAAAGTTGTGGTCGTTTGCCTTCGCGCGATTCCACCGAACGGTTCAGCTGCGAGAGTGCAATAATTGGTATGTCGAGTTCTTTTGCAATGGCTTTTAACGATCGCGAAATCTGACTTACTTCCTGTTCACGACTGCCACGTCCATCTGTTCCTGCAGTCATCAGCTGAAGGTAATCGACAATCACCAACTGAATATTGTGTTGCATTTTTAATCGCCGGCATTTTGCCCTGAATTCAAAAATGGAGAGGGCAGGAGTATCGTCGATAAAAAGCGGCGCATTGTCTAAAGCTTTGATGCGCTGGTTTAATTGTGTCCACTCATAATCTTCGAGTTTTCCGGTTCTGATTTTTTCTCCACCCAATTCTGTTTCGGCAGAAATTAAACGATTCACCAATTGTATGGCCGACATCTCAAGCGAGAAAAAAGCAACCGGCCGGTTGTGGTCAACTGCAATGTTTCGTGCCATGGTTAATACAAAGGCTGTTTTTCCCATCGCCGGACGAGCAGCAATAATTATTAAGTCGGTTCGTTGCCAGCCGGCAGTAACACGGTCTAATCCGGTAAATCCCGATGGACATCCACTTAAACCATCTTTCTGGTTTCGGGCTTTTTCGATTTGCTGAACTGCTTCGTGCAAAACCGGTTTTATCGGACGGGTTTCTTTTTTTATGTTTCCTTC
>JBNKOT010000283.1:0-3097 GCA_050294855.1 Draconibacterium sp.
CATCATTACTGAGGCCGTTGCTGCCGCGTTAGCAGAATTTCCCTTGGTTAATTCTTCGGTAAGTGGCGACCAGATTATCATGAAAAGGGACATTAACGTTGGTATTGCAGTGGCAAAGCCCGATGGAAATTTAATTGTTCCGGTAATTAAAAATGCAGAACAACGCAATTTGGTTGGTCTTACAAAAGAACTAAATCGGTTGGCAAATGCTGCACGTACCAATAAACTGGATCCATCGGACATCCAGGGCGGTACTTTCACCATTACAAATTTCGGGTCGTTCGGAAATATAATCGGAACCCCAATTATTAATCAGCCGCAAGTTGCCATTTTAGCAACAGGTATTATTGAGAAAAAACCTGCTGTTTTGGAAACACCTACGGGCGATGTAATTGCCATTCGACACAAAATGTACTTGTCGCTTTCATACGATCACCGGATTATCGACGGTGCTTTGGGAGGTGCATTCTTACGTCGGATTGCTGATATTCTGGAACAATTTGATACTAACCGTTCAATTTAATTTTAAATGAAAGATTTACAAATACCAAAAATATACACCATTAAAAAGACGCCAAAAAAGACGTTGAAAGAGTGGTTTAAATTAATGTCGATTGGTCGTGCTATCGACGAAAAAGCACCCAATTATTTAAAGCAGGCCATTGGTTGGTCTTACCACGCACCATACGCCGGTCACGATGGGATTCAGTTGGCGATTGGTCAGCATTTCGAAAAAAACAAAGATCACATCTATTTATATTACCGCGACATGTTAACTGCACTTTCGTGTGGAATGACATCCGAAGAGATAATTTTGAATGGAATTTCGAAAGCAACTGATCCGTCGAGCGGGGGGCGTCACATGTCGAACCACCTGGCAAAACCGGAATGGAACATTCACAGTGTTTCTTCGGCAACAGGTAATCATACCTTACATGCAGTTGGAACAGCTCGTGCCATAAAGTATTACAAGAAAAAATCGGTATCAATTAGTTCTCAGGGAGAATCGTCGGTGAGTGAAGGATATGTTTACGAAGCGATTACGGGTGCCGATAAAGAGCAATTGCCAGTGGTTTTTGTTGTTCAGGATAATGGATATGGTATTTCGGTTCCTAAAAAAGACCAGACAGCAAATCGTAAAGTGGCCAATAATTTTACGGGATTTAAAAATCTTAGAATAATTCACTGTAACGGAAAAGATGTATTCGATTCGATGAATGCAATGGCTGAAGCAAAAAAATATGCTATCGAAGAAAGCAAACCTGTGATATTGCAAGCCAACTGCGTTCGAATGGGATCTCACTCCAATTCCGACGATCATCTGCTTTACAGAAGTTCAGCAGAAAGAAACTATGTGGTTGACTATGATCCGCTTGCAAAATTCAGAAGATTGCTGGTGCGTTACGAAAGGTTTACCGAAGAAGAACTGCAGGAAATTGAAGCTGAAGTAAAATTAGAAATTAAAGCTTCGCACAAAGCTGCGATGGGGGCACCAGATCCGGATCCTGCTTCAATTTTCGATTTTGTGATCTCAGACCCGATGGTTTCAGAAAAATATCCTGATGGATTGCACAACGAGGAAGGTGAAAAGAAAAAACTAATAACCGGTTTAAACGAAACATTAAAAGCGGAATTCAGAAGAAATCCCGATACTTTTATTTGGGGGCAAGATATGGCCAACAAAGATAAAGGTGGAATTTTTAACGTGTCGAAAGGAATGCAACAGGAATTTGGCGAAAAACGTGTATTTAATGCGCCAATTGCCGAAGATTTTATCATGGGAACCGCAAACGGAATGTCGAGGTTCGATAAAAAAATTAAGGTGGTTATTGAAGGAGCCGAATTTGCAGATTATTTCTGGCCGGCCATGGAACAATACGTCGATACCAGTCATGATTACTGGCGCTCGAATGGAAAATTCTCTCCCAATATTACGATCCGACTGGCATCTGGCGGTTACATTGGAGGTGGAATGTATCATTCGCAAAACATCGAAGGTTCGTTGGCGGCTATTCCCGGCGTTCGGATTGTGTATCCGTCGTTTGCCGACGATGCAGCAGGATTGCTTAGAACAGCAATGCGTTCGGAAGGATTAACCATGTTTATGGAGCCAAAGGCTTTGTACCAGGATCCGGTTGCTGCAACTGTTATTCCCGATGATTTTGAAGTTCCGTTTGGTAAAGCAAGAATCAGAAAAGAGGGTAGCGATCTGAGCGTTTTAACCTACGGAAATACAACACATCTATGTTTAAAAGCTGCGGCAAAATTGCAGGAAGAAGGTATAAGTGTTGAGGTAGTTGATTTACGTTCACTGGTTCCGCTCGATGAAGAGTTGATCCTTAAGTCGATCAAAAAAACCAACAAAGTTTTAATTGTTCACGAAGATAAAATTCATGGTGGTTTTGGTGGAGAACTAAGTGCAATTATTAACGAGAAAGCTTTTGAGGATTTAGATGCTCCAATTCGCAGAGTTGGTTCACCTTTTACTCCGGTTGGATTTAATCGTATTTTAGAAAGAGCAATTTTACCTAATATGGATATAATTTACAAAGAGGCAAAAGATTTAATTTCATATTAAAAAGAAAAGAAATGGGAAAAACAGCAATAATATACAGTTTCAATACACAGAAATCGAAAAAAGTAGCAGAGAAAATAATTGCTGCTTTTGGAGAAAAAAACATTGAAGCAATTAATGCAGAGGAACTTACAAAAAGTACTTTTGAAAATTTCGATCACTTTATTTTAAGTGCTCCAACCTGGTTCGATGGCGAATTGCCAAATTATTGGGATGAATTTGTTCCGGATTTGGAAGAGATGGATTTGTCGGGTAAAACCTTTGCCGTTTTTGGCTTAGGAGATCAGAAAGGTTATGCTGAAAATTTTTGTGATGCCATTGGGATTTTGGTTGAAATACTCGAAAGTTGCGGCGCTAAAATAATTGGTCACACCAAGACAGAAGGTTATAATTACGAATCGTCGAGAGCTGTAAGAAACGAGGTGTTTGTTGGTTTACCAATTGATCAGGAAAATCAGGCGCGATTGACCAATTCTCGTGTCGAAGAATGGGTTGCCCTGCTGAAAAAGGAAATGAAATAAA
>JBNKOT010000284.1:0-2930 GCA_050294855.1 Draconibacterium sp.
GAAATTCATTTGTTCCTCAGATATTAAATATCAAAAACCTAATTTATGCTAACTCCAAACAGATATCCAATCAATGCTGACATTACCATTGCAATGGTACCCCATATACAAATTCTCAATACCGATTTGCTAATTACCGAACCCTCAACCTTTGCTGCCATAGTTCCGGATAAAGCAAGAAATAAAATTGAGAAACCATATTGGAAGTATATCATTTGACTTAAGGGAGCAAAAATTGAAATCAAGAGTGGAAATATTCCGCCCACTAGAAACGAAAATGCAGACGCAAAGGCAGCCTGAAAAGGTTTTGCCCTGGATATTTCATTAAGGCCCAATTCATCACTTGCGTGTGCTTCCAAGGCATTATGAGCAGTTAGTTGGATTGCAACTTCTATGGCCAAATCGCTGGTCAGCCCTCTTTTTCGTAAATTTTAGAAAGTTCATCCAATTCAATTTCCGGCGTATTGGCAAGTTCATTTTTTTCCCTTTTTAAATCAGCTGTTTCAACATCCAATTGCGAACTTACAGAAACATATTCTCCGGCAGCCATTGACAAAGCTCCCGCAACCAGGCCTGCCAGTATGATTGGGTCTCTTGCCACACTTGCGGCAGCAACTCCAATGGCTAAACTGGTGGTGGAAAGAATCCCATCATTGGCACCTAATACAGAGGCTCTCAGCCATCCGCTTCTTTTTACAAAATGATTTTCACTTTCCACAAAATTTATTTACAGGTATAACCTCCATCAATAACTAATTCACTTCCGGTAACAAATTTTGATTCGTCAGATACCAGGTAAAGTATTCCATATGCAATATCTATCGATTCACCAACATGTCCTATCGGGTGCAGGCTATCCAACTGTTTTCGGAATTCAGGATTATTTTTACCCAACTCTTCAACCAGAGGCGTCCAGATAAATCCCGGATGCACAGAGTTCACTCTTATATTGTCTTTTGCGTAAATAAGTGCATCATTTTTTGTCATTAACCTGACTGCACCTTTTGAAGCGTGATACGTAGGAATATCTCCTGCTCCAACCAGACCATAAATGGAGGAAAGGTTTACAATGCTTCCTTTACCCGATTTTTGCAGGTGAGGTATAGCGTGTTTTGTGCAAAAGAAAACTCCTTTTACGTTTACATTCATTACCGCATCCCACTCTTTTTCGCTCAATTCGTGGGTTGGCTTGTCGGCGCCTGCAATTCCGGCATTATTAACCGTAGCATCCAATTTTCCAAATTTTTTAACAACTTCGGCATAAACTTTTTCAACTTCTTTTTCGTCTGCTACATCCAAATGCCAGAACTTTGCTACCCCTCCTGACTGATTAATTTGGTCCGCCAGGTTTTGACCTTCTTTGTTCAGAACATCGGTTACAGCGACCTTTGCACCCTCCTTAGCCAATAAAATGCAAGTCTCTCTTCCAATTCCTAACGCGCCTCCTGTAACGATGACAACTTTGTTTTCTGTTCTTTTCATGACTATTTGTTTTATGTTAAAAATATGGGCCAATGTCAATATATCCCCAATTTATCATTTATAATCTGTACAAACCGTTTTGCAACCACCCGGTAATCGAAATTCGCAACCACGCGCTCCCTGCCTGCTTTGCCCATTTTATCGCGTAATTCTGCATCTTTCATCAGCTGCAATAAATACTTTGCTATATCCTGCACATTGGCACGGTAATCGACCGTACGTGGGACTTTAAAAATTACTTTATGCTGATCTTCGAATCCCGACTCTTCGCCAAGTAAAACTTCATTAACAGCAATTTTACGTGCTATTTTAGCCAGAAGCGCCGTTTCTCCATGAATAAGGGTATCCAACATTCCCATGGCTTTAATGCTAACAACTGGTTTTCCGCATGCCCCGGCTTCCACCTGCGGCATTCCAAAACCTTCCAATCGTGAGGGGGCTGCATAAATATCGCATGCCCCAATCAGGTAGGGCATAAAATTCCTTGAAATAGTGTTGGTAGCGTAGGTTACATTTTTTTCGATTCCAAGATGGGTAGCCAATTCCAAGTCAGCGAGGTTTTGAATTTTGGTTCGTTGTTGAGGCCATACTTTACACACATATTTCCAATCGGGTGCATTTGCGTCGATAATCGCCAATGCCTGCATTACTTCCTGTGCACCTTTCGATGCGGCATCACCACCAACGGTAAGAATCATTAGTTGCTCGGGTGAAACCCCCAAAGCTTCGCGAACGGCCAAAATCTTTGGATCGTTCTTCTCAAAAGGAATAAATGTTTCTGTATTACAACCAACTGGTAAAACTTCAATTTTACTGCCGTCAATACCGTCGCGAACATACATTTCTTTCACCCAGTTTGAAGTTACCAGAATGAGAGGCAGTGCATTTAAAACTTCCTGGTAATTGGCTATATAGCCATCGGCAACTAGCCATGGAACCGCCTGCACACCATATCGCTGTGCGTGAAGCACCAATTGGGGAGTGTGCCCCCAGTATCCAACTCCAACCACAACATCGGGCTCCAACCATCGGTAATACCATTCCTTTTCCTGTGCCGATTCGAAATGTACCGGATGGGCATCAATACCCATTTCAGTAAGTCCTTTATATAAGAGATCTCCTTGGGTAGCAAGTCCTCCGGGTGAAGGAGGATAATCATATAAAACCAAAACTTTCATAAATAAATTCCTCCATTTTTAAGCCATGTTTTTGCTTTAAGCGAATTGGTAAATTGCCAAAAGGCTTCTTCTCTAGATGTTGTTTTTGCCTCCCAGCTATCTTCTTCAAAACCGTATATTTCTCTGATAATATTGTATTTTCTTAACCAGACTCGATTCGATAGGGTTCGGTAAACAGCAGCATTTTGCACTGGCCTGGGATGGTATTTTTTATGACCATCTTCGTATGCAAAAGCCCGGAGTTCATCAGTCGAAATTTTACTGCTATTC
>JBNKOT010000285.1:0-12324 GCA_050294855.1 Draconibacterium sp.
TGAATTTCACTTATAAATACCGATTTTCTGCGTCATATTTGCTTACCATAGCCCGCTATGCTTTCGCAAACAGTCCTTGAAACTCAATATTTATACGCGATTTGAGCCATTAATTTTATATCGAACTCAGGTTATTAAATATCTTTTAAATGCTTCTTTGTGCTTTTCTGTTATGCGTGCCGGACGCATATTTTCCAGATCGATAAATAGACCTTTTTGATAACCAGTAGCGCAAAGTTCTTCTTTTTCGTTCAAGAATCGGAATTCTATAATTGCGGAAGCATTGTTCAATTTTGAGATCCAGGTTTCTATTTTCACTGAATTATGAATAAAAAATGGTTTTTTGTATTTGATTGTTGTATCGGTTAAAATAGGTACAATTCCTTCATTTTTTGTTAAATCAGTAATTGGTATTCCCATTGCCTCTAATAGTTTCATTCTTCCGTTTTCCATCCACTGAATGTAAATAATGTTATTTACATGTCCCACAATATCAATGTGGTAAGTGTATATTACTTCGGTAAATATTAATTTTTGCATTTTATTCGGGTTTAAAATTCAACGCAGAAAACTTCCGCTTTTTTTGAAGAAAGAATTTCCACATAATACTTTTTGGAAAAATCTCAGCATGATCGACAACTGACACCGATTTTTGCGTTTCTTTCCTTTTTTTATGAAGGAGCGAAAGGTTTCGATAAAAAGAGGAATGTGCTTTTACAACTGCCCAGAATTCTCTGAAATTCAGCCCTAGAATAAATTTAACCGCAGCAACACCGTCAAGAATCATCCGGGCAAAAAATATTCTTTTAAACTGATGTTTTGGCAGGTTTTTGTAAAGCATAAAAAGGTTATTCCTGAAATTCAGATAAATTTTTCGAGGACTTCCGTACGAAAGTGTTCCGCCACCCAAATGGTAAACGATACTTTTGGGCTCGTATTTAATTTTGTATCCGTTATTTTTAAAACGCCAACACAAATCAATTTCTTCCATGTGTGCCCAAAAATCGCCGTCTAAACCTCCAAGCAAATTAAAGGCTTCGGCACGCACAAACATACTCGCTCCCGATGCCCAGAAAAGTTGCGTTGAAACATCGTACTGATGTTTGTCTTTTTCGAGTTGATTCAGAATTCGTCCCCGGCAAAACGGGTAGCCAAATTTATCGATAAATCCACCTGCTGCTCCTGCGTATTCAAACGAATCGCGCTGCGAATAACTTAAAATTTTGGGTTGAATGGCCGCAATTTTTTTGTCGGCTTCAAATTGTATAATACACGGTTCGATCCAGTTTTCTGTTACTTCCACATCAGAATTCAATAAAACAAAATAGTCGGCCTGAATTTGTTTTAAGGCACGATTGTATCCTTCGGCAAAACCATAATTTCGTTTTAAATCAAGAACGTTTATCGAAGGGAAATTTTTATTTAAGAATGAAATTGATTGGTCGGTAGAACCGTTGTCAGCAACAATAATTTCGATATTTTCTGCGTTCGAATGCTTGATTACCGAAGGCAGGAATTGATTAAAAAGTTTTTCTCCGTTCCAGTTGAGAATAACAATTGCAATTTTCGGAATTTTGGTCATGGATATTAATCGATAAGGAGTTTTGCAATTACGATTGCCAGATTTTCCTGACCTAATTTCTCTAAAACTTTACTGATGTTTTCTGTTTTATTTGCATCGTCTGAATTTAAAAGCGCTTCAATTTCTTTTGTTTGTTTTCCGGTGAGTTCGTCTTTTAAAAGTGCCCACGCTTTTTCTTTTTCGAGTTTATTTTGCGGTAATCCCAAACTTTCGAGTTCGGTAATTGTCGCGGTTAAAATCTCGCGAGCCTGCATTTTTACAGGATCTTTGTCTTTTGTTTTACCGGCAGCTGCCGTGTCGCGCAAATTCCAACTCGAATAATCGTAACGAAGTTCTTTGATTCAATGGATTTTTGAATTCTCTTTTCCAAAAATACGTTCTAAAAAAATCAGCGTGTGATTTTTCCAGGCATCAAAATCAAATTTTGGTTCGTCGAGCTTTGCAAGTTGTTCTCTTAATAAAGCAATTTCCTTTTCGGCCATGGCGAGTTTATTTCTCGGCAAAATACGATTTTTTCAGCTTTTATTTCCAAGGTAGCTATTAATTATTCCATAAAACTCATCGAAATAGTTTTTACTGGCCGAAATGATTTCTCCTCCATAAAGCCAATTTTCTCCTCCATTAAAATCAGTTGTTAAGCCTCCGGCCTGTTGCAATATAAAAACACCAGCTGCTACATCCCAGGCATGAAGTGCGTGTTCGTAAAAAGCATCGAACCGCCCTGCTGCAACATAAGCAAGATCGACTGCAGCAGAACCAAATCGCCTGATTCCCCGAGTGGTTTTCATTAAATGTTTCATGGCATCGATGTAATCGTCAACCCGAAGAAAATCGTAATACGGGAAACCGGTGGCAATTAAAGTATCTACCGATTTCGATGCGGTGGCAACCTTAATTTCCTTATTATTTAAAAAAGCCGGACTGTCTTTCCAGGCGTAAAACATTTCGTCGGCACCCACCTCGTAAACTACGCCCAAAACAATTTTGGTATCTTCCATCAACGCGATACTTACCGAATGTGGCGCAACTCCATGAATATAATTTGTGGTACCGTCGAGTGGATCGATGATCCAGATATATTTCTCTTTATCGGATGAGGCAGTTCCTTCTTCGGTAACAAAACCTGAACCCGGAATTAATTTTTTTAATGCAGCAACAATGTTGACTTCTGCCGTTTTGTCTACATAAGTTACCAAACTTGCAACACTTTTTATTTCGATGTCTTTTGACGTAATTTTGTGGCCTTCCTGGCGAATAAAACTACCCGCCGCCCGGGCAATATCCTGAACCCGAAAACAAAGATTTTTGAAATCCATTTTATATGAAAGTTTAGGTAAAAATACGAAAAATTTGTGCAGCTCGAGTCAAAACAGTCATCGTATTACCCGAAGTGTTGCAATGATAAAAATACATTAGCTTATATTCAAAGTATCACTTAGGTGATTCTATGAATGGCGTTAACAGCAACATTTCCATTTGGCAAAATAGATTCTAATTCAACTTGCGCCAGTTCGTTGATCAGATTTTCGTTGTACGGAATTTCAACTTTTACATAATTCTCGGTAAAACCGACCATTTTCTTTTTGTCTTTCTGATCTTCAAAAAGAACGGTTTGTGAAGTTCCAAGTTGTTTTTCGTAAAACGAACGAAGTTTCTTTTCCGACAGATTGATGTACATCTGCGTACGACGTTTTCGATCTTCTACTTCCACTTTCCACGGGATTTTTAAAGCCTGTGTTCCGCTTCTTTCGGAATAAGTAAAAGCGTGTAATTGCGAGATTTCCAATCCATTGATAAAATCGTAAGATTCTTGAAAAAGTTCTTCGGTTTCGCCGTTTGTTCCGGCAATTACATCAACGCCAATAAAAGCATGAGGAACAATTTCGCGGATTCGTTTTACACGTTTGGCAAACAAATCTGTCGAATATTTCCGTTTCATTAGTGAAAGGATTTCGTCTGAACCGGCCTGTAACGGAATGTGAAAATGCGGCATTATTACCGCCGATTTAGAAACCAGTTCGATGATCTCGTCTTTTAAAAGATTGGGTTCGATGGATCCTAAACGCAATCGTTTCAAACCTTCAACTTTCTCGAGTGCTTTTAGGAGATCAAGAAAATTTTCGCCGGTCGATTTTCCAAAATCACCGATGTTTACGCCGGTTAAAATCACTTCCTTAAAACCTTTGGCAACTGCTTTCTTTGCTTCTTGAACCGTATTTGGAATTGTGTCGTTTCTGCTTTTTCCACGGGCAAACGGAATGGTACAAAACGAACAATAATAATCGCAGCCGTCCTGAATTTTCAAAAAACTACGGGTTCTGTCGCCCCACGAAAATGCTTTGTGATAGCTTTTAATGTCGGCTAAACGTGTGGTTTTTATTTCAGTAGTTTCCTTTTTCTGAAGGTCGCCAAGATAAGCCGGAATATGAAATTTTTCCTGGGTTCCCAAAACCATGTCAACACCTTCGATGTGTCCAACTTCATCGGGTTTTAATTGGGAGTAACAACCCACCACTATTACCAAGGCATTTGGATTTTGTTTGGCTGCTTTACGAATTATATTTCGGCTGGCTTTGTCGCCCTGGTTGGTAACAGAACAAGTGTTAATGACATAAACATCAGCTTTTTCTTCAAATTCAACACGATCGAAACCCACTTCTTTAAAAGAGCCGGCAATTGTTGAAGTTTCCGAAAAATTAAGTTTACACCCAAGTGTGTAAAATGCAGCTTTCTTCCCTTTGTAATCCATCGTTTTATATTGACTGATTCTAAATAGGCTGCAAAGTTAGAAAAAAGCTACTGACTGCAAAGCCTTTACAAGAGGTTACTTGCCAACTCGGCCAAATAACTCCTTTCTCCTTTTACTAAATTAATGTGTGCAAATAACTCCTGGTTTCGCATGCGGTCGGTCATGTACGCTAAACCGTTCGATTTCATATCTAAATAGGGCGAATCGATTTGTTGCAAATCGCCGGTAAACACCATTTTTGTTCCCTCTCCGGCACGTGTAATTATTGTTTTAATTTCGTGTGGAGTAAGGTTTTGTGCTTCGTCGATAATAAAAAATGCATTCGATAAACTTCTTCCTCGGATGTACGCCAGCGGAGTAATATTTAATCGTTCTTCTTTTATCATTTCTTCAATCAGCTGGTATTCGTTGCTTCTCGGATTGAATGTGTGTTTTATTACCGATAAATTATCGAAAAGCGGTTGCATGTACGGGCTGATTTTGTCGGAAGCGTCGCCGGGTAAATAACCAAGGTCGCGATTGCTTAATGCCACAATTGGACGAGCCAGTAAAATTTGTTCGTACGAGCGATGTTGTTCGATGGCAGCGGCCAGGGCCAGTAATGTTTTTCCTGTTCCGGCTTTTCCGGTTAGTGCCATTAATTTTATTTCGGGATCGAGCAACATATTGATGCTAAAAGTTTGCTCGGCATTTCGTGGTTTAATTCCATAAACCGATTTTTTTTCAATCCGAAAAAGGCGATCCGACTTTGCATCGTATTTTGCCAGTGCACTCGACGAAGTTCCTTTAAAAATAAAACATTCGTTGGATTCTGGCGAAAAATTCTCTTTCATTTCCTCAACGGGCAACGATCCATGTTGATACAAAAGATCAATATTAACATCGTTGAAATTATCGAAAGTAGTAACGGTTTTATCCAGAACATTGGTATCGGTTACCTGGTCGGTTTTATAATCTTCCGACTGAATGCCAAGCGATTTGGCTTTCATTCGTAAATTAATGTCTTTGCTAATTAGAACAACTTTGCGCTTTGGATAATTATTTACCGTGTATTCTGCGATCGAAAGAATCCGGTGGTCGGGAATATCTTCGCGAAAAGAATCTTTTAAGGTTTCTGAAAAACGTTTTCCGGTTTCGATTCGTAATTTGCCTTTTTCTTTGCCCAGGGGTTTTCCGCCATTAAAAAGTTCGTCGCCAACAATTTCATCGAGCAAACGGGTAAATTCGCGAGCCTGAAAATTGATTAAATCGTTTCCTCGTTTAAACTTGTCCAGTTCCTCGAGTACTGTAATTGGAAGGATAATGTCGTTATCCTGGAACTGGTAGATGCAAGTGTGGTCATGTAAAATTACGTTCGTATCGAGAATAAAAATTTTACTTTTTGATGTTTTACTTAGCATATTCAGTAATTTGAATTTTTTAAATGTATAGAAATTGCCGACAATTAATTAAGATGATTTTAATTTTTAATAAACTTGCATCGGTTAATAAATAAATTGAATGTTGAATTACTCAGAAACAATAAAATATCTTTTTACACAGTTGCCTATGTTCCAGAGAAAAGGTCCGGCTGCGTACAAAAATACTTTAGCAAATACCATAAAACTGGATGATGTGTACGGGCATCCGCATAAAAACTTTAAGACTATACATGTTGCCGGAACCAACGGAAAAGGTTCTGTATCGCACATGTTGGCTTCGGTAATGCAAGTAGCGGGTTACAAAACCGGACTATATACTTCGCCGCATTTGAAAGATTTTAGAGAACGTATTCGGATTAACGGAGAAATGATGCCGGAGAAAGATGTGGTGGATTGGGTCCATAATTTTCGAAACAAAGAAGAATTAAAAACGCTTGAACCCTCCTTTTTTGAATTGACGGTGGCCATGGCTTTTGATTATTTTTCACAACAAAATGTTGATATTGCCATAATTGAAGTCGGACTTGGCGGAAGACTCGATTCTACAAACATTATTGCTCCTGAAGTGAGTGTGATTACAAATATTGGTCTAGATCATACAAATTTGCTGGGAGACACGCTGGAAAAAATTGCAGTCGAAAAGGCCGGGATCATAAAATCGAACATTCCTGTTGTAATTGGAACGACTCAAAAAGAAACAACTCCGGTTTTTCAGGAGCGGACAAAAGAAAAAGGAACAAACCTGTTTTTTGCCGATCTGGAATTTGTCGCTGAATATTCGATGCTGGCGCTTGATGGAAAACAAATTGTTGCGATTCAGAAAAAGGGAGAAAAAGTTTATCCCAATTTAAAACTGGATTTAAAAGGAATTTATCAATTAAAAAATTTGCCGGCAGTTTTAAAATCGATTGAAATCCTGATAAAAAGAGGCTGGAAAATTTCGGAGCAACATATTTACGATGGTTTGCAAAACGTTCAAAAACATACCGGTTTACTCGGGCGCTGGCAGGTAATAGGAAATAATCCACAAATTATTTGCGATACCGGACATAACGAAGACGGAATTAAAGCGATTGTTAAACAAATTGAAAATACTGCATGTAAACAATTACATGTAATTCTAGGAACGGTTGTTGATAAAAATCCGGATTCAATTTTGGCCTTATTACCCAAGAATGCCAAATATTATTTTGTGGCTGCTAACATTGAAAGAGCAATGAATGCTGATGTTTTAAAAGAAAGAGCACTGCATTTCGGACTCTTGGGATTGTCATATTCATCGGTTGACGAGGCATTTGCAAAAGCCAAAAGTGTGGCCAATAAAAGCGATTTAATTTTTGTGGGAGGCAGCACATTTGTGGTGGCAGAAATTTTATAGCGAAATATTTTACTTTTTTTTTGCAGAACTAAAAATAGGTTTTATATTTGCAGCGCCTTACTGAAAAGGGGGCACGTTCAGAAACAACAATTATATTTTTGGAAGTTGTTTTCGCTTCCAAAATATGGGGGGTTAGCTCAGTTGGTTTAGAGCACTTGGTTTACACCCAAGGGGTCACTGGTTCGAATCCAGTACTCCCCACAAGAAAGCCACTTATTGAATAATGAGTGGCTTTTTCTATTTTTTTAGGGAATGTATTATTGTTACATTCTATATCCAAAGAAACTCGATAAATACTATATTGGTTCAACCAATCATTTGCAAGGTAGGCTGGATCGTCATAATTGTTCAAAACGAGGATTTACTTCAAGCGGAAAACCATGGGAAATTAGATATTATGAAGAGTTTGAAGATAAACATGCAGCTCTAAAACGTGAATTTCAAATAAAGCGATGGAAAAGTAGAGAAGCCATTGAAGATTTAATTGGTCAGGAGTAGAGCATCCCGATTTTCATCGGGTGGGTCACTGGTTCGAATCCAGTACTCCCCACCGAAGAGCGCATTTCTTTGAAGTGTGTTCTTTTTTATGCTATTTGTTTTCGGCAGCAACCAGTTGTTTTTCGTGATATTCTTTTACCTGATACATAAATGCTTCGAACCGGGTGTCGAGGCCAATGTTGTCGTGACCATCGTAGGCAAAATTCTCCCATGGTAAACCATTAAATTTTTTCCGCAGATTATGCGAAACGGTACAATTTATGGTTCCCGGCATGCATGTGAATGGAAGAATATTAACCACACCGGCAATTTGTTTTTCGGCAAGCAAAACAGTCGATCCTATTGCCAAAGCCGGGTCTCCATCGTAATCTTTATGAATAAATTCACCACAGTTTTCAAGCATTTCTTCAACTTCCACTTCGCGTGTTAATTCATAAATGTTATGAATACTTCCAACAATATTCTTTTCTATTGCTTTCTGAAAGAACAGCTGGATTTTTGCTTTCCACAAATTTTTTATATTTCCTTTCCACCGGCTGTCGCGAATGTATCGAATGGTTGAATAGTTTACCCACTCAGCAAAAGGCGCCATTAATGTTTCGGCACCTAAATTTTCCAATCGATTGACCAAGTTATTGGAACAAAACGGATTATCGCGCATAAAAACTTCGCCAACTACAGCAACTATTGGTTTGCTTCCAAGATCTTCAACTGGAATTGATTTAAATGCAATTGCGGCTTCGGAAAGTGTTTTTATTAAACCTTTGCTATTGTTTTCTACTGATGTAATAATTTTTTGCAGGTATTCCTGATAAATAGTATCAGTAGTTCCTTTAACAATTTCGTACGGACGTGTTTGTTCCAGCATTTTTCTGATCAGGTCGGTCGCAACAAAGCCTTTCCAAACATTTTTTCGCCATCTCATTGCAAAGCCCGGGGCAAGTGTTGCATAAGAATCTTCATTACTGGGTCGAATAATTTCGGCATCGGTATATCCCAATTTATCAAAAATTAAACGATGTAGTTTATTGTATTCTCCAAAGCGGCAAGGACCATTGTGATCGGGCATAAAAAAGCTTACTTTTTTGGGATCGGTTCCGGGCTCTTGTAGCTTACTCAGAAAACTTCCTGCTGTACAAATAAATGGAAAACACTCTTGTCCGTTGGTGTATTTTCGGCCCAATTCAATATCTGCTTCATTTACCATTGGCAGCACTGCGCTGGGTATTCCACAACTTCGGGTTGCTGCCGATAATATATGAACAGAATCGCGTGCATACGGAAAGTAAAGCGTGCGTGTTTCCTCTACTTTTTGTACATTCTTCTCGGCTGCCTCAACTTCTTTTATAGCTGCTTCCTGCGAGTGGTTTGTTTTCCATCCTTTTAAACTGTCGATGAAAGCTTCCAGGCGTGTAATCATCCCGGCATCAGCGCTGTGCTCGTCGACTTCCAGGTGCATAAAAGGTTTTCCTTTCATCTCTTTTTTTACAAAGTGTAATAAAAACGAGTCGGGACCACAGCGGAAGTTACTCAGGTAAACAGCAAACAAGTTTTTTGTTCGGGCAATGTATTTTGTAGCTTTTAAAATGTTTTGACCGTTGGGCCAGTACATCCCCGGGTACTCATCGAAAATGTATTCCTCTTCGAGCGGAAGATGATCCAGCGGGATGGCCAGCACATTCATGTTCTGCAATTTTTTATTGATTCGGAGATTTAATGCTGGATCGCCTGTATTGTAAGGTCTTCCAAGTAATACAATGTTCCAGCGGTTTTCATCCAGATTCATTAGGGTTTCGCGGCCTTTTAATTTGATGTTTTGCTCAAATTGTTTTTGTGCGTTATTGGCATTATCAATGGCTTTTATTACTGCCGACTTTTTTAATTTAAATTTAGTTGCAAAAAAGGTGGAAAGCTCTTTTTTTAGTACACGCTTGAAATAACGAAAGTGTAAAGTTGGCATCAGCAATTTGTCGTTGATGTTTTTGCCGGTAAAAGCAGCTTTTAACAAATACGGATGAGATTGTACCCACGGACAATTGCAATTGTTGGTCGGATTCTCTTTTTCTCCTTGCGAATTCACAATAAACGGTACAAATACGAAATCTACTTTTTTACTGATCAGATTAAGAACATGACCGTGAATTAATTCAACCGGCAGGCAGGTTTCGGAAACCATGGTTTCGAGCGATTCGGTAATAATTTTTCGATCCGATTCGTCGGAGATGATCAGATTAAAACCGAGTTCGGTAAAAAACGATTTCCAAAACGGAAAAAGCTGATAATAATTCATTAATCCACGAGGCAATCCTATTGAAATTTTATCGCTTAATTTTTCATTTTTAAAATCACCAACCAATAGTTCTTCTCTTTCCTCAAAAAGATTTGGAAGATTGTGGTTATCTGTTTTTCGATCGTCCAATTCGTATTTATCACAAATTCCACCATAGAAAAGTGGTTTTGTTTCGCCATCAATTTTCACCCGTTTTATTTCGCATCGGTTGGCGCACGATTTACAAACAAAACTATCGGATTGATAGGAAGTGTTGCTCACCCCAAATCCCTTAAATTTTGTAGGAGTTCCATTATTCATCGTTTGTCGGGCTAGAATAGCAGCTCCGATTGCTCCGGTAATATCGAAATGCGGTGGTACATGAATTGGTTTTCCGGTAACTTCTTCGAAAGCTGCAAGAACGGCTTTATTGTTGGTAACACCGCCCTGAAAAAATATTTTGTTCCCGATGGGTTTGTCGCGAACCACGCGGTTGATGTAATTGTGTACGATGGAATAGGCCAAACCGGCAATGAGATTATTTTTTTGCGTGCCTTTTTGTTGATGCGAGTTTAAATCGCTTTCCATAAAAACGGTGCAACGTTCGCCAAGTTTTGCCGGTTTTTCTGCCGCCAACCCTAAATTGCCAAATTCTTTTTTAATCTTTATTCCAAGTTTATCGGCCTGTTCTTCGAGAAAAGATCCGGTTCCGGCGGCGCAAACTTTGTTCATCTCAAAATCGACAATCACACCGTTCGAAATGCTGATGTATTTCGAATCCTGTCCTCCGATTTCGAAGATGGTATCCACTTCGTTGTCGATTGCAATGGCAGCAGTTGCCTGACTGGTAATTTCGTTTCTTATCGAATCGGCACCAATAAAATCGCCTGTTAAATATCTTCCCGATCCAGTCGATCCGGCCGCTTTAATAATAACACGATCGCCAATTTCTTCGCCGACCTCCTTTAACCCGATTTTAATGGCTTCGAGTGGTTTGCTGGCGGTTGGTAAATAACGGCGGGCCAGAACATTGTTGTCTTTATCGATTACAACAACGTTTGTACTTAAAGAACCAACATCGATTCCTAAATAAGCAATTGTTTTTTCTGACTTTTTTAAGGGTGTTGTATCTTTTATTAAAATGTGATTTGTGCTTGCTAAGGGAGGTAGATGTTCCTGATGTTCCAAACCTTTTTTCAGGTATTCGTTTAATTTTTCAAGTGAAATTTTTTCAGTTGATGCTTGATGCGATTCTAGCATATTTAACACGGCACCAATTGCTCCCATCGATGCATGATGTTTGGGAATAATAAGTTCGCCTTGTTTTAAATTGTAAATTTCTGAAAAAGCACGCACCATTCCAGCGTTGGCGGCAACACCACCCTGAAAAATTACAGGATGAACCAAGGCTTTTCCTTTTCCGAGTGAGCTTTTAAAATTTCGTGCAACTGCAAAACATAAACCGGCAACAATGTCGTTTACCGGGGTTGCCACTTGCTGAAGATGAATCATATCGCTTTTGGCAAAAACCGAACACCGGCCTGCAATACGAGGTGGATTTTTTGATTTTAGTGCCAATTCGCCAAATTCTTTTTCTATCGAAATTCCAATTCGTTTGGCTTGCTGATCGAGAAATGAACCGGTGCCTGCTGCACACAAACTGTTCATGTTAAAATCACTGAGTTTCATTCCTGAGTTCACCTCGTTTTCGTCCAAAAAAATAAGTTTCGAATCTTCTCCACCCATTTCAATCACGGTGCGTACTTCGTGGTAAAATTCCATGACTGATTTGGCTTGCGCTACAATTTCGTTCACTGCAAAACCGTTCAACAATTTGGACGCAATTTTACTGCCTGTGCCGGTTAGCGATATTGTTCCGGACACGTCGTTGTGGCGCGACAGAATTTCGGAAAGTCGGTCGGCGAGTGTTTTAAATGGGCGTCCGTGGGTGTAGTCGTAATATTCTTCGATTATATCTTTTTGATCATCGATTAAAACTGTATTTACTGAAATAGAGCCGATGTCGGAGCCGATGTATTTCATAAGATTTAGGTTCTGGTTTTAATGCAAATATTCTATAAAGAGTTGCAAATGAAATGTTTGTATTGAGTGCGCAGTTGCGAAATAATAAAACGGATGAACGGATCAACCAATAATTTTAGCGCGAAAAAGTAGATCTTGTATTTTTTGATATCAGTATTCCTTATAATTTGAAACTTCGAAATTCAAATCAATGGCACTGCCATCGGGCAACAATAACTGTTTGTTTGCGTGAATTCATACTAAAGTTACTGAGATAAATTGTCCTCAAATGTGTTATAGAGCATAAGAAACAATTGCTCCATCTATTTTCATCAAGAGTAAATTAATGAAAGTAAAAATCGGAACTTAATAACCTGAGTTCGATTAAAATTAATGGCTCAAATC
>JBNKOT010000286.1:0-3746 GCA_050294855.1 Draconibacterium sp.
TGATCCAATCGATTATGGAAATATTCCGGGATGTACGTATACCAATCCTGAAGTTTCGTCGGTAGGACTTACCGAAGCCAAAGCAAAAGAAGCCGGTTACGAAGTGAAAGTGGGTAAATTCCCGTATTCGGCATCAGGAAAAGCAAGTGCTGCAGGACAAAAAGACGGTTTTGTAAAACTGATTTTTGATGCAAAATATGGCGAGTTGCTCGGTGCACACATGATTGGTGGAAATGTGACCGAAATGATTGCCGAAATGGTAGTGGCCAAAAAACTGGAAATTACCGGTCACGAATTACTAAAAACGATTCATCCTCACCCAACCATGAGCGAGGCAGTGATGGAAGCTGCGGCGGCTGCTTACGATGAAGTAATTCATATTTAGAAATTTCTTTTGTTGATTCGCCGGGTTTTAATGAAGTTCGATCTCATTCTAAATCTGTGAATTAACCAATATATAAAATATGTAATAGTCCGAAAAGTTTTTTTCGGGCTATTTTTTTTGCAAAACAGAATAAATAATCATGTTGTTCGAAAATTCTATAAACGATTGAAAATCAAGTGTTATTTTTTGTCGTTTCAATTTAAATTATACTTTTGCTTCGTTAATACACAGCTACAAACTACGATTTATATTCTCAAATTGTGATAAAAATAATAAGAGATTTAGATTAATTAAGAAAAAACCAATGAAGAAACTGACACTATTAGTTGCGTTTACAATGCTTGTAAGCGTGGCTTTTTCAAATGGGTTATTAACCAACACAAATCAGAGTGCACAATTTATTCGAATGATGTCGAGGAATGCGTCATTAGGAATCGATGGAGTTTATTATAATCCTGCGGGATTAGTGAAATTAGAAAATGGATGGCATTTCTCGGTCAACAGTCAAACCATTTTTCAAAACAAAATTATCGACAGCCAATTTCCATGGTTAAACGACGGGCATTACGAAGGAACCGTTCAGGTTCCGGTATTTCCAACCGGATTTGCTGTTTATAAAAAAGACAAACTGGCCTTATCATTCGGATTTGGTCCAAATGCTGGTGGTGGTTCTGCAACTTTCGACAGAGGTTTACCATCGTTCGAAATTCCGATTACCAAAGTTGTTCCGGGTTTAGCTGGTCTATCAATGATCGATCCTGCGCTTGCAGTATCGGGTTACGACGCCGATCTTTCTTTTGATGGTTCATCGGTATTCTGGGGATTTCAGGTTGGAGCTTCTTATGCTTTAAACGAAAAGTTATCGGTTTCTGCGGGAGTAAGATACGTTCCGGCAAAAAATAGTTATACAGGAAGCATTAAAAATGTTCAGCTAAAAGTTGGTGATCAGTTTTATGCTGCTCCTGAATGGCTGGGACAAACAGCTGGTACTGTTAGTGATATTGCACAGCAAGCAGCAGGAGCAGCCGCACTTTTTACAGGAGCTGCTAATTCTGTACAACCTATTATTGAAGGAGGCGGAGGCGCTTATACATTAGACCAGCTCGAAGGTGCGGGTTACATTACTACTGCTGAAAAAATGCAGTTGGCCGGAGGTTTAACTGCACTTGGTTTAACTGCAGAACAAATTGGAGCAATGAATGCAACTACAATATACGGAACATATTCTGCTGCCGGAACTGAATATGCTGCAACTTCTGCCACGCTGAATCAAACGGCTGCCTCCCTTTCGGCAACCGGAAGTAAAATGGAAGACAGAGAAGTAGAGACTGAGCAAACAGGAGCTGGATTTACTCCAATTTTGGGATTAAACTTTTCGCCAAACGACAAATTGAATATTGCAGTAAAATATGAGCATAAAACAACGCTTGCGCTAACGAACAGTACCACTGTTGATGATTTAGGTTTGTTTCCTGACGGAGCAACATCGGCGAGCGATATTCCCGGAATTTTAAGTTTAGGTATTGGTTATACCGATAATTACTGGTTCGAAACTCAATTTTCGTACACCATGTTTTTCGATAAAGGTGTAGATTGGGGAGCAAATGTAAGAGACGTTGCGATTTGGAAAAATTCAACAGAGCCAAATGCTTTAGATAATATCAGAGCCCGTGATATCGATAAAAACGGATTTGAAGCAAGTTTGGGATTCCAATTTAATATTACTGATAAATTTTCTGTGAGTGTTGGTGGATTAATGGCAAACAGTGGTGTTGCAGACAGTTATCAGAGCGATTTTAGTTACTCTAATTCTTCCTTTACTTTAGGCGGTGGAGTGATGTGGAAAATTACTGACCAACTTACTTTAGATGCGGGTCTATTAAATGTTTTCTACCAAGATGCTGAGGTAAGATTTGAAGATCCAGATGCAGGATTATACAACGAAACTTATACCAAAGAAGCATTTACATTTGCAGTAGGTTTATCGTATAGTATTTTCTAGATCGAAACGATTATGATATAAATGAAAGCTGTCTTTTTTAAGGCAGCTTTTTTTATGCTTTAAATTTGAAAGATTGATTATCGATAGCACGTTGTGTTGCCAGAATTCCATCCAAATGATCGTATTCGTGTTGAATTAATTCGGCCATGCTGCCATCGAGTTTCCAGCTTTGTTTTTGCCAGTTAATATCGTAAAATGACAGTGTGAGTGTTTTATGTCTGTTTACTTTTACAAGCAAATTCGGAAAACTCATGCAGTCGTCCCAAGTTTCAAACAACTCGCTGCTTAAATCAGAAAGTTGAGGGTTGATTATGGCAATAGGTTTGTCGATATTCAGTGCGATGATCCTTTTTTGAAAACCAATTTGTGGTGCTGCAATGGCTCGTCCCGCTCCGTAATTTTTTCTGAAATCGAGAACCGTTTTAAACATCAAATCGATTTGGTCAATCAAATCCGGAAGTTCTTCTTTTTGCACCGAATTCGTTTTTTCATACAACTTCGAATTTCCTAAAAGTAAAATATCGCTGATTGCCATTGCTATCTTTTGACCACCAAATATACAAAAACAAAAGCTGCCTGTAGCAGACAGCTTAGCAATGAATTATCCTTCAACAAATGATAATTAATCATTCAAATCAAAAATTTTATTGTAGTCTTCTCCGTTGGCGAGTTTTGCAGTCAGTACAAATTCTGAAGCACCTTCAGCTTTTAAATCAGATAAATCGTATCTTAAAACCTGAGTAAAAAATGCTTCACACAAATCGTCGTTTGCATTGTGTCTTATTTCGAAAGTTGGAATGGTTGAACTACTTGCAGTCCAGGGATGCATTCTGGCCAAGTCGATAGTGTGAATCTGGCATCCTCCAGTGTACGAAACCATTAGTTGCAGGCAATCTCCATCAACAAATGCTTCCTGAACAATAACCGGATCGCGCGATAAACTGTCGTAATTGCTAAAATATAAATCGACATAAGGCGCACAATTTAATTCTTCGATGTAGGTTATTTCACAAGCTAAACCGCGGTCGCAGCCCGAATTTATTTTTGGAAGTTCGATGTATTCCACCAAAACTCTTTGTCCGTTAGCGAACGAAAAACCACTTGGGAAATAAAGTGGTTGAATGCGGCTTCCGTTCTCCAGTTCAATTATAAATCCGCAGTTTCCTGCTCCGGCATAATCCACTACAATTCCGGTTTCTGTTAAGGTAATTTCTTCGTCTTGCTGACAACCAACAAAAACGATCGAAAAAAATGCTAAAAGAATTATAAGCTGTTTCATTTGTTTAGAATCAAGTATCAAGTGTTAAGATAATTTCCACCATATGAAGCTGGTCGTTACGTGGCTAATTGTTTTCAGTA
>JBNKOT010000287.1:0-3268 GCA_050294855.1 Draconibacterium sp.
CTACGGATGGCAGGCAACTTTAGAAAGTTACAAAAGAGGTTATCCTGACAAAGCAGCCATGGGCAAACTCGAATTTAAAATTCTGAATACCACAAAAATCGATAAAAAAACCATGTTTGTTATCGGGCGTTTCGAGTTGACACGCGAGCGTGGAGATTTAGCCGGGCATTTTACCCTGGTGATTCAGAAAATTGGAAAAGAGTGGTTGATTGTCAGTGATCATTCAAGTTCTGAAAATTAAACGTAAATCATCTTCTTTGTGATTCCGCCGTCGATTACAAAATTTTGTCCGGTAATAAAATCATTTTCTGCCTGAAGTAAAAAAAGTACCATATTCGAAATGTCCTTTGCTTTGCCAACTCTTCCTGCCGGATGTTGTAAGTGGTCGGCTTTGGTTAAATTTGCGGCTTCAGTTTTCGACTGTTTTCTAACGGTAGAAACATCGATCCATCCGGGGCATATCGAATTTACTTTTATTTCGGGGCCTAAACTAATTGCAAGTGAATGTGTGAACGCAAGAATACCTCCTTTGCTGGTCGAGTAAGCTTCGGTATTTGGTTCAGATTGTAATGCACGGGTTGAACTGATATTTATGATTCTTCCTTTTGATTTTTTTAATTCAGAAACCGCATGTTTCGAACACAAAAATGCACCGGTAAGATTTGTGGCAAGCACCCGGTTCCATTCGTCGAGGCTTAAATGAGTGATCGGTTTATCAATCAAAATGGCAGCATTATTAATCAGCCCGGCAATGTTTCCAAATAGATGGAGTGATGCTGCTATCGATTTTTTCACACTTTTTTCTAGCGAAATATCGGTTTCAAAAAAAGCGATCGAATCGGAATCTACTTCATTTTTAAATTCTGACAGTGCCTCCGGATCCTTATCAAAAACTGAAACTCCAAATCCGTTTTTGGCCAATTCAAGAACGGTTATTTTTCCAATTCCCTGGGCACCGCCAGTTACAATTATATTTCTTTTCATTTTTTCTTCTTTCAAAAAAGCAATTCGCTTATATTTTTATCATAAAAACGGTTATCAGTAACATGCTTATGGCTACAATTGCTCCACCTATAAAAGCGATTCCAATGCCTCCAAGCGCATAAAATATTCCGATAAAAAGAGGTCCTGTGGTTTGTCCGATTCTCAGAACCATGCTGTTAATCGACATAAAACCTGCTCTTTCGCTAATGGGAGCAAAACCAACCAGCAATGTTTGAATGCCCGGAATAACCATTCCGTGGGCCAACCCAAAGGTTACCAATGGAACAATGAGTTGCCACGATTGATTGGCAAACGAAAGAATAAGCATGGAAATCATATAAAGGACGAATGCAATTTGAAGCTGCATTTTTGGTTTTATCACTCGATTAATCCTTTTTAACTGAGAAGCCGTTAGTGCTGTAATGACTGAAAAACCTGACATATATATACCAATGTGCAGCGAAGTTGCATGCATTCTTTCAACCATCAATTGTGGAAAATACGAAAGATAGGCGCCATATAAAATCACAAATAATAGAATGTTGACAATAAAAAGTCCCCAAACCGTTTTCTGATTGACAACTTTCCAGGTTCGAATCAGGTATTCTTTTAGGTTTTGTTTTTTTGATGGTTCCGGGTTTTTCAGCCAAAAGATGAGTAGTAAAGCTGTTGGAATGGCCAGAAAAGGAAGTAAAAACGGATATTGCCAGCCGGCCATTGCCAGAGCACCTCCAACCGCCGGGTACGTAGCAGTTCCGATACTTAAAACACTGGCGTTGTACCCCATTATTTCCATTCGTTTTTGACCTTCAAAAAGGTCGCCAATCAGTGTGATGTTTAACATACCCATCGAAGCGGCTCCAATTCCCTGGAAAAAACGAAGCACTAAAAGTACTTCCCAGTCTTTTGTGAAAAAACAAGCCAGTCCGGTAACACCAAATAGAAACAAAGAGGGTAGCAATATTTTTTTTCTTCCATAACGATCGGCAAGAACACCAATTACAGGTGCCAGAAATATTCCGGGAAATGTAAAAACTGTGATTAACAGCGTTACCTGAGTTGGAGTTATTTGAAAATGTTCGATGATGGAAGGAAAGGCCGGAGTAATACTTGCAACGCCCATTACACCCATCAACGTTATCAGGAAAATAACCGAAATATTTCTTTTTTCCATAATCAACTTTTAGCTTCTCAAAAGTAGAGTTTTAATTGAATAGAAGCGAAATTGATGCTTACACTTTTGTTAGATTTTTAAGCATTCCTCGAAAAATAAAAAAGTGAAAAGGCGATGTGACCATCCAATACAATCTTCCGCCAACTCCTTTTGGGCGGAAGGTTGCCGTTTGGTGCAACACGTTGTTGTCGTCGATTTTAAATTCGAGCCAGGCTTCTCCCGGCAATTTCATTTCAGCAAAAAGAAGCAATCGTCTTTTTACTTTGCTGGCATACAATACGCGCCAGAAATCCAAAGCATCACCGGGGTGTATTTCTCCGGGTAATGTTCTGCCGCGACGCAATCCAACTCCTCCGAATAGCTGGTCGAAAAATCCGCGAATTTCCCAAAGCCAGTTCGCGTAATAATAACCTTTGTCGCCACCAATGGTCCAGATGTTATTGATAGCTTTTTCAGGATCTGTAATTGCGATGCTTTTTTTATTGATATAACACCCAAAATTCGGAACTTCAATAAAATCGGAAAGCGAAAGTCCTAAACTGCTGCTAATCATCGAATCTTTCCAACTGCTTAAAACAAGGTTTTGTTTTATTTTAATGAAGGCATTTTTCAGCGCAATTCGGTAAGTCATGGGATGAACCTGAAGAATTTCTTCAAGGTCGTTGTTCGCGCAAATTACTTCGTTTTTCATGCTGTCGGCCAGACTTATTGCAAGTTTGTACGAAACCGATGTAATAAAAAACAACCAGTACGACGATATTTTTGGCGAAACTAAGGAAGTCGTATAAATGCGTCGTTTCAGTTTCCTGATTTCAGCATATTGAAGCATCATGTCTTTGTAAGTCAGAATTTCGGGTCCGCCAATATCAAACGTTTTGTTCATACAATCTTCATGAAAAAGTACCCGCCGTAAATAAGTAATCACATCTCTGATTGCAATGGGTTGCGTTTTGGTTAGAATCCATTTTGGAGTGATCATAATCGGGAGTTTCTCAACAATGTCACGAATCATTTCGAACGATGCACTTCCTGATCCAACAATAATTCCAGCCCTCAAAACCGTTAATGAATAATTTTCGCTTTTTAGCAAATCTTCCACTTTTTTTCGCG
>JBNKOT010000288.1:0-8253 GCA_050294855.1 Draconibacterium sp.
AAAAATAAAAGCATCTTTTTTTCCCGGCACCGTCAAAATGAAGGTACTTTGCGAATGAAAAGTTAAATCTTTGTCCTCGCCGATACAAGGATTATTTATGTATTCCCATTTTCCCATCATCGAATCGGAAACCAGTAAACGTGCAGCATTTGGGTTCCAGCCCGTACACCCCGAAGTTATCATATAATATTTTCCGTTGCGTTTAAAAATGGAAGGCGCTTCGTTGTGTCCGCCCGGAAAAACCTGAATGTATTTTCCCGTAAAATCGGTAAAATCGTCGTTTAGTTCCGAAATATGCAAAGTCAGATTTTCTTCCGATGCATGAATATGATACGCTGTTCCATCGTCATCTACATAAAGTGTCATATCGCGGGCCATTTGTCCTATTTCGAAATCGCGATGAATAAACAATCCTTCTGTTACGGCTTGTCTCCATTCATCGGTCCACCATTCGAGTGTGTCGGAAAACTGTTTTGTTTTCCATTCTTCGGGATAACCAAGCGGCCATTGCCCGGCGTTAGGATTCATTGCATCAATAAATTCGTAAGGGCCGGTTGGATGGTCGGCCACAGCAACCCCGGTTTTTGCGGCTTTGTATCCCTGTCCTTTTAATTCGAGGTGAAACCACATCACATATTTTTGTGTTTTTGGATTAAAAATTACTTTCGGGCGTTCGATAACCGAACCAATGGCAATCGGACTTTCCGGATCTCCGCTTACTTTTAAAGCAATTCCTTCGTTGGTCCAGTCGGTCAGATTGGTAGACGAATAGCATTGCACACCCACCCTCGCCTGGTTTCCTCTTCGCCCTTCGATTTTGTGTTCGCCAAACCAGTAAAAGATGCCGTTATCGACCAAAATTCCACCACCGTGAGCGTTGATATGAATGCCGTTATTATCGGGCCAGATTTCTCCAGATTTGATGGGTTTAAGCTCTTTCTTACAAGCCGAAAAAAGTAGCACAATTCCAAGAAGTAAAAAAATGTAAGGTTTCATCAGTTCGATTTTTAGTGGTTTTCGATTGCTCCAATATGGGGATTCTCTTTGATTGAATTTCCCATTATATCTTTTGTTGTATTATTTTTTATTGAAAGGCCTTTCCCGATTAAGGGCGACGATTTTTTGAGCATAAAATTTTTCAATATTTCAAATCCGTTTCCTCTTGCTGCATGATTAACAAATTCGGGATTTTCAAAAATTACAGCAGCATCTTTGGGTAAATTTTCGAAATCGCCATAAAAACAATTATTACTGAATGTTGTGTTTTTGTCGTCTTTAAAAAAGAAATCGGCCTTTCCTTCCACAAAAAATATATTGTTGGCAAAAAGCGTATTCTCAGGCCAGGGTCCTCCCCAGTTGTCCATTTCAACAATTGTCCGATCATTATCTTTTATTGGCTTTTCAGGGATGATAAATACATTATTATAGATCTGTGTGTTTTCCACCGGCCCAGAAAGATGCATTGTTGGCGCAAACCAACTCCGGCGTTCGGTTTTGTATGGACGAATGCCATCGTTGATACTGATATTGTAGCGAACAACGGTATTCAATGTTCCAATATTGCCATTGGTGTGAATGTTGTTTCCGTTGTTGCAAACCAGCAAAAAACCTCCGTAATTATCGTGACTATAATTGTACTGAATAATCGTGTTCCGGCAATTCCAGTCGGAGTCGAATCCCTGTCCGTCCCATTTTGCTCGATGATGCGAAACTTCGTTAAACTGTATAAGTGTGTTATCGGCACTCCAGGGCCAGATTCCGGCAGCCGCTTCTTCGTGTGATAAAACATCGGGGCAATCGCGCATAACGTTGTATTCGATAATCGCACCGTCGGTTCCGATCGGTACAATTCCATCGCCGGGAATTTGTTCAAGCAAATTGTTCCGGATAACGACATGTAAACTCGGATGCCAATTTTTGCGATTGGTATAACCGCGAGAGTTGATTCCATTTCTTCCACAGTGATGCAGGTGGCAGTTTGTTATTTGTAAGTCGACAAAGCGGGTAAGAATCGAGTCGCCACGATTTTGCCAAAGAATTGCACTACCGCCACCTTTGCTTTTCACCAAACTTCCGTTAACATCATGAATTTCAAGACTGTCTAAAACAATATAATTGCAGTCGCCAAAATTTTCAGCAGAAACGATCACTCCCCGTCTTCTGGCAAGCGGTTCATTACCGGTATTTGTAATTTCAAGGTTTCTAACTTCCCAGTATTCGATGTTATATAAGCGCAAGGCATACAACTTTTCGCCATTTCCGTTTATCGACGGTTTTTTTCCTTTGCCGTATTTATTGATTTGAATGGGAGCAGCTGCCGACCCACTTCCTCTTAAATCGAGCTGCCCACTCCACGAATTTCCGGCTTTAAACAAAATAATGTCGCCGGCTTCAAATTCTTTTTGATTGACTCTTGCGAGACTTGCCCAAGCTGCAGCTGGAGAATTCCCTGAATTGGCATCGTTTCCATTTTCGGCATCGATATAATACCGGTTTGAACCGGAAGTAGCAGAAAAAACAACTGTAAACAATACAATAATTAGTAGTCGCATTTTGGTTTAGTTTAAGTCGGTCATCTGTTATTTATCTCCTTTAAAAATGAAATTCTGAACAGATTTATAGTAATTTCTATGTCGCAAATTTTGGTTCCTTATTCTGCTATACTTTTTGTTCCAAGTTTATTTTCAATTTCCTCAAGAGAACTGCCTTTTGTTTCGGGCACCATCAATTTCACCCAAATTAACTGAAGGACCATCATAAAGCAGAAAAATGCAAAGATAAATCCGGCGTCAAAATTTTTGATGGCAATTGGGAATAAAAGTGTTAAAAGTGCAGCAAAAATCCAATGTGTAAAACTTCCGAGCGACTGCCCAGCTGCGCGATTATCGTTTGGAAATATTTCGGAAATAAAAACCCAGATTACTGTTCCCTGCCCGATGGCATGCGCTGCAATAAAAGCGATGATACAAATCAATACTATCCAGCTGGTAATTCCTAAAAGTTTCGACGACTCTATTTTTGCATTCTCAGCAATTTGTTTTATGTTTTCTGTTGAAGCGTTTTGTGGAATGTTGATTTTTTTCCCTTCATAATTTTTATTTTGGGTAGAAGCAATCAGTGCCGTTTTTGCATTTTCAAAATCACTAAATATTTTCTTTTCATCGGCCGGTGTTCGAAACCCGATTTTATTTTCGACCTGAATTACCTGGTTGCTGCTTCCGATTAAATCGATGGCATTTGACACTACTTTAAAATCGGTGATACTGAGAAAGGAAATTGCAATGATTCCGAGCGAAAGAATGTATCCGAACGAACCGATGTAAAGCAACATTCGGCGACCCAATTTGTCGATGAGCCACAAACCAACAAAAGTAAAAACGAGGTTGGTAAAACCAAGACTAATAGAAGCGGCCAGCGTGTTGCTGACTCCTGCCAAATCGAGTAACCTCGGAGCGAAATAGAGAATAATATTGATGCCCGAAAGTTGATTAAAAAATGCAATTAAAAACGCTAATAGAATTGGCACCGAAAGTCTTTTTGTCCAAAAACGTGTTTTTTTCGCTTTTACATCCACCGAGTTTTCCACCTCTGTTACCAGTGTTTCAATCTCGGATTCAGACATTTTCGGATTAATTTTTCTAAAGATCTCTGCACCTTCTGCACGTTTTTTTGCATGTGTAATTAACCAGCGCGGACTTTCGGGTAAAGCAAACGTCATTACCGCATAAATCAGGGCCGGACCCGCTTCAACACCAAGCATCCATCGCCAGGCTGTTGAATCGCTTACCAATGAACCAATCAGATAATTGGAAAAATAAGCCACCAAAATACCAAACACAATATTAAACTGAAACATTCCGGCCAATTTACCCCGGTCTTTTGCCGGAGCAATTTCCGAAATAAAAAGTGGTGCTGCGATGGTTGAAATTCCAACACCCAAACCGCCGATAAAGCGGGCCAACATAAAAACATAAACATCGTTTGCCAAAGCTGAGCCGATTGCAGAAACCAAATAAAGTATTCCAATACTCACCAGTACTTTTTTTCGGCCAAAATGTGCAGTTGGATAACCTCCCAAAAGCGATCCTAAAACGGTCCCCCACAAAGCAGCGCTCAAAGCCATTCCGTGCATCGATCCACTTAGCAACCATAAATCCTGAATTTGCTTTTCTGCTCCTGAAATTACAACGGTGTCGAAACCGAATAAAAAGCCTGCCAGCGCAGATGTTACGGCCCAAAAAACTAATCGAGATTTTTTCATAATTCCGGTTTAGGTTTATTTTTGCTTAAATATATTGTTTTTTTGAAGAATGTTGGATTGAAAGCCGAAAACCGATTGTGGGTCTGTTCACTATCAATCATCAGGAATCGGGTATTTATACCATTTTATCTTCTTCAAAAACAGGGATTTCTAAATAGAAAGTTGTCCCTTTTTTTAGTTCGGTTTCGAACCAAATTTTCCCAGAGAAATTCTCCACAATATTTTTTACAATTGCCAGTCCAAGTCCCATTCCACTTGTTTTTGTGGTAAAACTCGGACTAAACAATTTTTCGCGTAATTCAACCGGAATGCCAGCACCATTGTCTTTGATCGCAATAATTGCTTTGTACTCTTTTCTGATCAACCAGATTTTTATTTCACCCACTTGTTTTTTAGGAACCGACTGAATACCATTTTTAATCAGGTTAATAATAGCCCGCGATAATTGTTCCCGGTCTGCATTCACTTTTACTTTTTCAATTCCGTTTGAAATAAATTCGATGTGCGCCCGGTTGTGGGTTTCGTACAAATCGATGACTTTTTTCAATTGCTCATCTAAATAAAAAACCTGGTTCCGCGCGGTTGGAATTTTTGCAAAATTGGAGAACTCTGTGGCAATATTCGAAAGATTGTCGATTTGTTCGATTAAAGTTCCGGTAATCCGTTTCAAAAAATCGTTGTATTCCTCATCCTGTCCTTTTGCCCGTTGAAGGTATTGAATGTTCAACTTCATTGGAGTTAGCGGATTTTTAATTTCGTGAGCAATTTGTTTGGCCATTTCGCGCCAGGCCGACTCTCGTTCTGAACGAGCCAAAAGATCGGCACTAATCGCAAGCTCGTCAACCTTTTTGTTGTATTCTTTTACCAAACTTCCAATTTCGTCGTCGCTTTTATAATGAATGGGTTCGTTGTGTTTTCCCAACTCCATTTTTTGCAGATTTTGCTGAATAACAACCAGCGGCCGCGTAATTTGGTTGGCAATAAAAACCGCCGCGATAATACTCGCCAAAAACAAAAGTACATACAAATTAATAAAGGCCACCACAAAAGTTGTAATCTCCTGACTGTAATTATCTTGCTTGATAAAATAGGGCAGATTTATATATCCCAGATAAGAACCATAATTGTTTATAATTGGTTTATACGCCGACAAAAATGAGAGTTTCCCGATGTATTCCGTCTCGAAATAATCGGCTTCAAATTCGTGTCTGATTTCGTTGTAAGCACGCGTATTCATTCGGGGTGAAATCAGTCCATTTTGAAAAATTTCTCCCCGCGACGAAGCAATCAAATCGCCGTTATCGCCATAAATATTGATGTCGGTGCCGAATATATTTGAAAGTTTGGCCAGCTCGCGATGCAACCAAGTTTCGAGCGAATCGGTAATCTCCACTTTATCTTCGAGCCGCATATCGATCTCCTCCGAAATCGACTTCATTTTTTCGTTCAGATCGTTTTTATGTTTGGCTTTGTATTCGTCGACATTATAGATAATTGTGGCCAATGCAACACCAAGCAAAGAAACAAAAACAATGGAAATAATGGCAGCCTGAATCTTAAATTTCAGGTCGACTTTTAGCTTGCGGCTGCGTATGGTTCGGCTCCCAAACAAGAGTGCCATCGTCATGATTAAAAAATAAAAAACAAAAAGGTAGGGAAACGAGATCAGATAATCGACCACTGTATATAATTTGCGCGATACAATGACATAATTATTTTCGCGTGTGTGATAAATCAGGTGCTCGCGCCCGTGCCACCTTTGATAAACAAATTCCTGGTCTCTTTGTGTTTCCGGATTTTCGTTTCGTAAGTACGAATTAACGTGGAAAATATAATTGTAATCGCCGTATTTATCGGTTAAATCGCCACCGTAATATTTCGCATAATCGAATTTTTTGTAAACATCGGAACGGATCATTGATTTATCGATCAGCAACTCGGGGAAACCAATTCCTTCAAAAAGCAGATCGGAATCTAAATCGATATAAATGGTTACACCGCTACTGTCATCGTATACCGGAAAATGAATTTTGCCGGTGTACGAAATCCGTCCGTTCATATTATCCATAAAATAAAAGTCGGTGTTGCCAATCATCAAACCTTCCGATTTAATCAAGTCGTCCATAAATGTCAAACACGGAACATTTCTGTTTTCGTGTTCAAAAAACAAGCTGTCTATATCGCTACACACATAAACTTTAAAAAGATATTTTTTAAAATATCCGCTAAAATAAGCCTTCTCGATGTATTCTTCCAGATCGTTTTGCTGAAACAAAAAACTGTAAATCGCCGGATCTTCTTTCATGTAATTATAAATTCCGACTAAAAATTCTTCGGCGGCCGGATCGCGCTCCGACACAAGATTCACCGCTAAAAGTTTTTGTACGTCGCGATCTTTCTGACTAATTGTTTTGTAAAAAACTGAGAGTGAATAAATTGAAACGATCGACACAAAAATAATGAGGTAACTCAGTGTAAGCTTTTTATAATAATTCTTAACAAAAAAGCATCCAAGTGCCGATGCGACCACAAATAAACCCAGTGCTGCTATATAAATCCGACCAATGGCGAGGTACTGAACTCCTGCCATAAAGCCTGTAATTACAACGATCACCACTATCAATTGCCAAAAACTAAAATCGTCTTTTGCTTCTTCAGTAATTCGTGATACCAGATAAATTACCGAAAATAAAATGAGTCCGACACAAAATATTCCGAATACACTTTGTGGAGTAATGCTGGTGATTTGGTTTAAAGAAAAAGAAATGGTTGAGTTAAGGATCAGCAACTCGATAAAATAATTGGCCAGAAGAAAAAGGCTGGCATTAAAAAGCAGAAGCAGCGAAACAATAATTTTTCTGGAAAGTTCCGATGATTCCTTTATTTTTTCGACATTTAATTCGAGACCAAAATTGTAAATCCAGTATAAAAAAAACAGGGCGACCAAAAAGAAATCGCCAAGCGAAGGCAACCAATTGCTGATTGCAAAATACTCGGGGCCAAAAAACTGAATATGAAAAAATAACTTTGGAATCCGAAATATAATGTGAAGCCAATAAACGATAAAAAGTGTGGTTCCGAGTGTGGCCAATTTTAAAAAGAACGGCGATTTTGAGTCGACAAATTCTCTTTTAAAATAAACCAGAAGCAATAATATTCCTAAAAAATAGATGATTCCCGGAAAATAAAGTTGGTTGGTATTACAAAGAAATTGCCCTCTGGGCACCAATGTCAGCAAAAACTTCCCCGCTTTGTCGGTCAACATAAAATCTTCAAATCCCGATTCTACTTTTTCACTTATCTCAAAAACCTCGGGCAAATTATAATCCGAATTAAATTGATTTTGCAAATATTTATTTTCGAAACCATAGTTATTCTTTATAACATGAAGTCCCAGTATTACATAATCTCCCTTTTCCACTTTTTTCGCCAAACAAAACGCATTGGGCAATTTCAGCAGTCCATCGGTATTTTTGTACTCATCTAAATAATTAAAAAATGCCAGCGACCGATTCGACCAGAATTTTAATTCGCCCTGCTGAAACACCAGGTATCCGAACCCTACTTCTTCGATATAAAGCCCCGACTCATTCAGCGATTCATTAATATCAAGATCGGGATCGTCAGAAATTACATCCTTAATTTGATTGAGCTTATATTCGAGCAGGTTTTCGTTTTTAAGTAATTGAGTTTGAAACTCTTCGATTAAATGAACTTCGGGATGTTGCTTTAAAAGATTGAATTCGACAACTGCGGCAACAACAATCAAAAAGATGGCCACAAACAGATAAATGTATTTATTCAACTTTAAAAACATAGTTTAATCGTGATGATATGGTTCGTTTTTCAAAATGGTAAAAGCCCGGTAAATCTGCTCGGTGCACAAAAGCCGTACCATTTGATGCGAAAAAGTTAATCGCGACAAAGCAATTTTCGACGATGCATTTTTGTACACATCTTCAGAAAAACCGTAAGGTCCGCCAATTACAAAA
>JBNKOT010000289.1:0-3634 GCA_050294855.1 Draconibacterium sp.
AGCACAATAAAGCGCGAAATAAATTAGTTTGCCCCGTTTTACAATTTTAATCATCCACGAACAAGCCAAAAGCCCCGAAACAAAAGCTGCGACAAAACCAACGAGCAAAGGTAAAATTTCGATAGATTGGTCTGAACTTACTTCGCCACTTGCAATGTCTAAAAATGCTGCTCCTAAAATTGGAATGAGTACCATTAGAAACGAAAATCTTGCCATTTCTTCTTTTTTCGCACCAAGTAACAAACCCGTTGCAATGGTTGAACCGCTTCTCGAAATCCCCGGAAGAACTGCAACCGCCTGTGCAATTCCGATTACAATTGCTTTTAAAAAGGTAATTTCTCCTTTCCCGCTTTTAACGAATTGTGTAAGAGCAAGTAAACCTGCGGTAAACAACAACATAAAACCAACAAAATATAAGTTGCCGGTAAAAAACTGCTCGATTTCTTCTTTAAAAAATAAACCAAGAATTAAAACCGGAATAGACGAAACCAATAATTTTGAAACATAAATGGTAGAATCGTTCCATTGAAATTTCAGCAATTCTTTTATCAATTCCATAATGTCTTTCCGAAAAACTACGATGGTACTTAATACTGTTGCAACATGCACAAATACTGTAAAAAGCAGGTTATTAGTGGTTTTAACTCCTAACAAAGCATTACCAATTTCGAGATGCCCGCTGGAGCTAACCGGGAGAAATTCAGTAAGACCTTGAAGGATTCCAAGAAGAAGTGCTTGAAATTCGTTCATTATCGGTTATCTTAATTATCGTTTTTGGGTTTTTTCATGATGGCGTAAATTTCGAAAATAAAACCCGCCAACAGAACAATTGGAGCAATTGTTAATCTTCTGAAACTAAATATATCTTCACTAAAAACTTTGGGATCGTCGCTTCCGCCGCCAGCCATTAAAACAAATCCAACAACAATAACTGCAAAACCAATTGCCATTAATTTATAATTCTCTTTCCCCAGTGCAAATCCGGTTTCTTTTGTTTCTTTTTTTGCCATTTTTCTTTAATTGAAGCGGTAAAGATAATCAATAAAATAACTCGTCGAATTTCAATCTAAGAAATTTGTTTACCGCAAAGTATGTTGATAAAACTGAAATGATCAATCCAAGGATAAAAACCAAAAGAAACACAATTCCAAGCATCGCGAAATCGGCCGTCGAAATAATCCCTTCCAATTCTGTTTTATAACTCAAAATTCCGAATACCAGCAAAATATTGGCAATCAATCCACCGTAAATTCCCATAAATAAACTTTGTATGAGAAAAGGTTTCCGAATGTAGGCACTTGTTGCACCCACCATTTGCATCGTATTAATGGTAAAACGTTGCGAATAAACCGAAATACGAATGGTATTATTAATTAATGCAACAAAAATAAAAGTAAGCAGGCCACTTATTATTAAAAGAATCAGACTGATTCGTTTTACATTTTGGTTGATCACCATCACCAAACTTTTCTGATAATACACTTCTTTTACCTGTGGATAATCCAGAAACGTTTTTTCTAAAACCAGCAAACTGTCGGGGTGCGTATATTTTGCAAACAGTTTAACTTCTATCGATTCGAAGAGCGGATTATAACCCAAAAACGATGTAAAATCTTCGCCCAAATCGGCGGTTAATTCTTTTGCAGCGGTTTCTTTATCAATGTATCGGGTCGATTTTACCACATCGCCCGAATTCAAAACTTTTTGCAAACGATCAACTTCCACAGCTTTAATTCCATCGTTTAAAACCAGGGTAAAACCAATTTTTTCGCGAACATATTCCGACAGTTTACTCGCATTCACAATTAATAAACCGAGCATGCCTATCATTAGCAATACCAGCGTAATACTAATAAGGGAAGTAAACCACGAATTAAAGATTCGTTTTTTTAACCGCTTTGGTCGTGTATCTTTCATTTAAATCAATAAAAATCATTTTCGAAAGCACTTTCAACAAATGTAAAAAAATAAAGGTCGAAATTAAAAATCGATCCTACAACAAATGATATTTGAAAATTTTAGAAAGTTATTTTCTAATTTACACTAAGAAAGTCAAAATAAAGAGTTTGCAAAACTGAATAAATCGACAGGAATTAAAGGCAATCCCAAGGATTTCGTTAACAACCACTTAACAAGGCAAATTTTTAATTATTATTTTTTGGAAATACGAAAAAAGGGAATACTTTTGCAGTCCCGATTATTATCCTTAGAAATAAGGAGTGTAAATAGTTGATTTTCTTTGAGTAAATAGATTTATTAATATTATTCCGTTGCGATGAATTTGTTCTCCTGGTAAATCACAAGTGTTAATACAAAAAAATAGAAAAAGTGGATACACTTAGTTATAAAACAATTTCGGCTAACAAAGCTACAGCAACCAAAGAATGGATTGTTGTTGACGCCGAAGGTCTTGTTTTAGGACGTTTGGCAAGTAAAGTTGCTAAAATCCTAAGAGGGAAAAACAAAGCATCTTTTACACCACACGTTGATTGTGGTGACAATGTAATTGTTATTAATGCTGAAAAAGTAGTTCTGACCGGTAAAAAAATGTCTGACAAAGTTTACATTCGTCACACAGGATACCCGGGTGGACAACGCGAACAAAGACCAACCGATATTTTAGCAAAATATCCGGAACGTTTAGTTGAAAAAGCAGTAAAGGGAATGCTCCCTAAAAACAAGTTAGGTCGGAAGTTATTTACCAACCTGCATGTAGTAATTGGCGCTGAGCACAAATACGAAGCTCAAAAACCAAAAGTTGTTGATTTAAATACGATTAAATAAGCAAGATGGAAATAGTAAACACATTAGGACGTAGAAAATCAGCAGTAGCACGTATTTACGTAAGCGAAGGCAAAGGTAATGTTACTGTTAATAAAAGGGAACTTAACGAATACTTCCCAGCAACTACATTGCAATACATTGTTTTGCAACCATTAAACTTGCTTGAAGTTCAGGAGAAATACGACATTAAAGTAAACTTAAACGGTGGTGGCCCAGAAGGACAAGCAGAAGCTTTACGTTTAACCATTTCCCGCGCAATGTTGGCTATCGATCCCGAAAGCAGATCTCAACTAGAAGCAGCAGGCTTTTTAACCAGAGATCCTCGTGAAGTGGAACGTAAAAAACCAGGACAACCAAAAGCAAGGAAACGTTTCCAATTCTCAAAACGTTAAAATTATTTATCAAATTATATGGATCTAAAACGGTTGTGACTTCCGACACGTTCGGAACTACTCAACGGTTGCTTTTAGGAACATAAAAAAAAGTAAACAGATGCCTAAGACAAATTTTCAGGAATTATTAGATGCAGGTGTACATTTTGGTCACCTGAAAAGAAAGTGGAATCCAAACATGGAGCCTTATATCTTCATGGAGAAAAACGGAATCCACATTCTCGACCTTCAAAAAACAATTGTTAAAATCGATGAAGCTGCAGCAGCTACCAAACAAATTGCAAAATCAGGTCGCAGAGTTCTTTTTGTAGCTACAAAAAAACAAGCAAAAGATTTGGTTTCAGATTTAGTTAAAAACGTAGGAATGCCATACGTAACTGAACGCTGGCCAGGTGGAATGCTTACCAACTTCCCAACCATTCGTAAAGCAGTTAAGAAAATGATTGCGATCGATAAAA
>JBNKOT010000290.1:0-5314 GCA_050294855.1 Draconibacterium sp.
ATACCTGCTGTTGTTGGTTCGATTGTAGGTGCTTTGTTTGCGGTGGAAGTCGACGAGGTCTTATTGAAGAAAATTATTGCCGGATTAATGGTCGGAATGTTTTTGCTGGTGGTTTTAAAACCCGAAGCCTGGGTAAAAGAACGTGCCGGTACCATCGATGCAAAACCTACGATTCTTCAATATGTAATTTTCTTTTTTATTGGGATTTACGGTGGATTTATACAAATGGGTGTTGGCTTTTTTCTGCTGGCCGGACTGGTTTTAAGTTGTGGCCATAATCTGGTAAAAGCAAATGCTATAAAAGTTTTTATTGTTTTGATTTACACCGTTTTTTCGCTTGGAATTTTTATTTACCACAAACAGGTTGATATTGTTGCCGGTTTAATTCTTGCCGCCGGAAATATGGGTGGCGCCTGGCTGGGGGTACATTTTCAGGTGAAAGGCGGGGCAAAATATGTTCGCTACGTTTTAATTCTAATGTTGCTTGTTGTCATCCTGAATTTGTTTGGAGTGTTTGGGTGAGAAAGTTACTCGCTATGAGCTTCAAGCGCTAGCAGAAAAAATAAGTTGGAAAAAGAATTTTCTTCCCGGTGAAAAGGGAAAGTACTCGGGCGAAGATGGAGGGAAGGGGTGAAAGGAGTTTAGAGTTCACCCGATGAATAATAACAATGCGGCAGATTTTCATCAGTTGAAAAAAAGTAAAGGGCGAAAAAAGTATTTAATTAGCTTCAAGCTGCCAGCCATTAGCCAATAGTCCTTTTTAACAGCTCATGGCTTGAAGCGCGAGGCTCAAAGCTAAGTTTTTGAAAAACACTAATAAAATATCAGTTACCATTATTACCGGCTTTTTGGGAGCAGGTAAAACTACTTTTATTAATCAGCTGCTTCAAAACTATTCTGATACACAATTTGCCCTGGTTGAGAATGAATTTGGCGATGTGGCAATCGATACTCAACTGATAAAAGGAGTGGAAGCCAGCCAAATGTTTGAATTAAAACAAGGTTGCATTTGCTGCACTATTTCCGATGAATTTGAATTGGTTTTACAGGAACTGGCAGAACGTTTTCCAAATGTGGAACATTTGCTTATCGAAACCACCGGAATTGCCGATCCGGGTGCTGTTATCCGTCCCTTTTTTGTAGATGAAAACTTAAAGGAAATTTACCAATACAAGGGAACAATTTGTTTGGTTGATGCCATTCATTTCGAAAATTCGCCCGAAAAAGAAATAACACTAAAACAGTTGGTTCTTGCCGATTTGGTTTTAATTAGTAAATCAGAAAAACTATCAAATCGTCATAAAGAGGATTTCAAAAATGAAATTCAAAAAATTAACCCTTTTGCTACTGTTGATTTCATTTCCCGCTTCAAAATGTTGGAGACAAAAGACAATTCTTTTGTAAAACTAAACTCTCTTCTTCATAAAAAGAAAAGCGAATTCGATTTTGTTGGACTGTCTGGTTCTCATTCAGGACTTTCAAGCAAAACGCTTCGTTATCATCAAAAACTCAATAAAACTGAATTTCTAAACTGCTTGGAATACACACTCGATATTCACAAACAAAAAATCTATCGTACCAAAGGAATTTTGTTTTTCGAAAACGAAGTATACGAAACAATTTTGCAAGGAGTAGGAGGGAGTTTTGAAATTTCGGAGGGTGAACTTATTTTCGGAGAAACCGCGAGTCAGCTTGTTTTTATTGGCAAGTTGGAGGGTTTGGATTTGGAGTTTTAATAATTACCCCAAAAATATCATCCAAAGCGGAATAATAACCATTGAAAGTAAAGTGCCAAGAACCACAATTCGGGCAACCAGCGTGGTGTTTAATTTGTATTGAACCGAAAGTGCGTAAGGTGTTAATCCCAAGGGCATTGCTGCATCGATTACCGAGGCTTTTAAAAATTGCGATTCAATATTAAAAGAAGTAAGTGTCAGATAAAAGGCAAAAGGTAAAATCAACATAGTAACGGCAACCCAGATTGTTACTTGGTACCATTCTTTTAGGTTTCCAATTTTTTGCATTCCTAAAAATATTCCCAACGAAAAAAGTACAACTGCAGTCACCGAGTTGGCAAAAAGTTGAATGGTTTTTGCTGCAACCTCAGGCAACTGTATTTTAAAAACGACCAGTGCAAGTCCAATAAAAACCGAAAGTAACAAGGGATTTTGTACCAAACTTATCAGTAATTTTTTTGGTTGAATTTTTTCTTCGCCAAAAGCTTCGATCAAAATAATGGTCAGGGTTAAAAGCCAGAAAACAAAGATTGCGGCAATAATTGCAGCAACCGGAAGAATTTCGTCTCCAAAGGCATTTTGCAAAACAGGCATTCCTAAATAAGCAATATTTCCGAAAGGTAAAATCAAAAACAACGAACGTTTCATTGTTATCGAAAATCCAAATATTTTTGCAATCGGAAAGGCCAGTAGAAGGCAAATAATAATGTAAGCTGAGTTAACGAGTAATAGTTTAGCATACGATTGTTCGCCAATTTCGAGGCGCATCAGCGAGGCAACTACCAGCGCCGGAAAACCAATATAAAGAGCATATTTGTTTAATACTTCAATCCAGGAGGGCGAACATGCTTTGGTACGCGAAAATAGTATTCCAACAAGAATTACCAGAAACAGCGGAAGAACAGTTTTTGCTGCAATCAGGAAAGTTTCCATGCACCGTAATTTATATGTGGACGAACATCGGTGACCAACATTTTTGCTTTTTGAGCTGCCGAAATCCCCAAATCTCCATCTTCAAAAACCTGGCAAAACCGCGGTTCGATATTCATAATTTTCGCACATTCAAGAAAAGTTTCCGGCTCTGGTTTGTGTTTGCTTACTTCGTCGGCAGAAATAATTCCATCGAAATATTCAGTAAGCTTTAAAGCTTTTAATTGTACTTCGGCACTTTTTCTGCTGGCGCCTGTTCCTACTGTCATCGGAATTTTTCCAAAGTTTTCTTTTACCAACAGAACTACTTCTTCCACCGGTTTTAACAAATGAGCTAATTCCCAAAACGACTCTTGCTTCAGTTTTACGAGCACTTCAGGTTTTTCGTGGAGCCCGTATTGTTTAACAATCCGTTTGGCAAATTCAATCGTTGGCCGTCCGGTCATTTCGTATATAATCTGAGGATCAAAATCAAATCCGTATTTTTCGCCCACCGCTTTCCAGGTTGCAACATGCACCGGCAGCGAGTCGGATAAAGTACCATCTAAATCGAATATCAAACCCTTTGCTTCCGGGTGAACCCTAATTCCGTTTTGTTTTTCCATCGAATTCAAAAGTAATAGAACAAACAGCATTCAACTCACTTCTCAACAAAGAAACCAAAGATTTAAAAATCAGTTAAAAGAATTATATTTGAGAATTATAAAAGAAGCAAAATGAAACAGCTGTTTTTAACCTTAGTATTTTTGACCACTATCATTGCATGTAGCAAATCGGAAGACGATCCGAAAAAAGACATCAGTTTTGATTTTGAAGAAGTGGAATGGAACCTCGTTTGGGAAGATAATTTTGAAAAAGATGGTTTGCCCAATAAAGCAATCTGGAACTACGAAGTTGGCTATATTCGCAATAACGAAGCCCAATATTACACCGATAAAAGAGCTGAAAATGCACGTGTCGAAAACGGAAATTTGATTATTGAAGCACGGAAAGACAACTGGAACGGAAACGAATATACTTCGGCGAGTATAAATACATATGGAAAGAAAAATATCCTTTACGGAAAAATAGAAGTACGTGCCAAATTACCAACCGGAAAAGGAACCTGGCCTGCCATCTGGATGTTGGGCAACAGCATTCAAACCAGAACAAACTGGCCCGATTGCGGCGAAATTGATATCATGGAAAACGTGGGTTTCGATCCCGATGTAGTTCATGCAAATATTCATACAAAATCATACAATCATACCATTGGCACAAACAAGGGAAATAGTATGATTGTAGAAAAACCATACGAAGAATTTCATGTGTACACGCTCCAATGGTTCGAAGACCGCATGGAATTTTATATTGATGACACCCGTTATTTCGAATTTAAAAACGAACAAACGGGATTTGAAACCTGGCCTTTTGATCAGCCTCATTACCTGATTCTGAATCTTGCAATTGGTGGTGGCTGGGGTGGACAGCAAGGAATCGATGATTCGATTTTTCCACAGAAATATTACATCGATTATGTGAAAGTCTACGATGCCAAAAATTAGATAATGTTTAGTCTTCTTTTTTAATTTTTTAAAATCTTGAATGTCAGCAATTTCTTGTCGCCGTTTAACGATAGAAAATACATTCCTGCGGGAAGTTGTTCCAGATTGATCTTATTCAGAAAAGGAACTAATTTTGATTGTTTTAATATTTCGCTCTGCATGTTTACGATGCGGTATTCTTCAAAATCATCGATATTATTCACGTATAAAAAATCGTTTGCCGGATTTGGATAAATGCTTGATTTAAAGTCTTCAAGCACATTTGTATTTGTTGGAGGCATCAAAACAATTTCTTCTAAAAGCACATCTTTTATCGAAAAATCGGAAGTCGAATTTCCAAGATCAAAAACAATTCTGCTGTTGTTATCGGTCGATTGCATATCAAAAACAAAGGTATAAACGGCGAATGTGTCGCTCAGCGAAAATCTGTTGTATGCGCTGTAAGCATTCCATGGATCGGAATTTTTACCCAAATAGCAGTAGGCAGTTCTTTCAGCATCGGCTTTTGCTGAAAACGAAAACCGGTATTTTTTTCCATCGGCTAAGGCAATATTTGTTCGGTTGAGTTGAATATGCCAGTTTTCAGTACCACTATCGCTGATGGCAATTTTTAAGGTGCCTTCAACTCTTGAAAGTGTTCCACTCCCCTGGTGTACCTGTAAATTCCATCCGTCGTTTGATGTTTGGAAATTTGAAGAGTAAACCGGTGTTCCAACGTATCTCGACGGTTCCGGCATTTCGTTGTGTACCAATGCATCGACCAAAACCTGATTGAATTTGTTTTTTTCAGGTTCGTAAATTCCAAATCCCGCGCTGAATTCCCAATATGCCCAACTCCAGTTTAACGTTTCGAGATAACGCGAAATATAGGTAGTCCATTTTCCCCTCGATTTTATATCGGCAGTGCTGTACGAACCAAATTCACCAATATGAATGGGAACATGATTTTTCTCTTCGAATGTTTTAAGCGGAGCAAAATCGTTTTGTATAATTTTGCGTTCGGTTTCCGAATCGTTCCATTTTGTGCCGAGCCAGTCGTTGGCTTCTTCGCCAAGCCAGCTTGCTCCCTGATGTGTAAATTGAAATGGATTGTAATAATGAACG
>JBNKOT010000291.1:0-8688 GCA_050294855.1 Draconibacterium sp.
GAAAAACTTAAACTTTAAATCGAAACATGTTTTTGAAGTTCGCGATCCCAGAAAGATTTTTCTGCCATCAAGAAATGTAAGTACCAGTTATATTTTTGCCGGAAACACCGATTTTTTTGCTTATCCAAACAATTACAATTATTACGCAAATTATTACAAAGACACGTTTCAACACGGTGGAATTTCGATGGAAGAACTGATTATTCCGATTGCAACACTTTCGCCAAAAAATTAAATTTTCCTGTCTTTCGAAATCTGAGATACGAGAATGAGAAATCTGTTTTTTGCTTAGAAGCAGAAAACAGATTCCTTCAGATCTTAGCAATTACAGATTTATATTCTGTAAGTTGGTGATTCCGGGCTTTGGAAAGTCCGGGTTCCGTTTCAGTTATTTCAGACACATTTTTTTACAATAAAATCGCCTTTTTGTGCGCCAATTTTATCGCCAATTACCTGGCATTTTATCATTAAAAGAAAATATAAACGAGGATCGGTTTCATACATCAATCCCTCATAATTTCCCATTCCTTTAGAAATAATCAGATCAACCGAATTGTAAATTTCCAGAAAATCTTTGCTAACGCGGTGTAATAATGTTGACGGAGCATCGTCGCCATTTGTAATTATTTTTGCCACTTTACCGATGCCAACTTCCAGTGCTTCTTTTTTTGTAACATCGTTTAAAACCGGCCGTTCGCGAACCGCAAAATACACATTCCGATGATCGATTGTTTCCAAAAAAAGTTTATCCAAAACCACTTCGCCGCAATTATCGCCCAGATAAAGAATCGATTTTGCTTTTTCAATTTCCATTTTGAGTTGTTCTGAATGATCAAAAGCAAAGTCACTTTCCATCACGCGTTGAATCGTGCCCGAAACATCGAACTGATGAGTTGGCCCAAAATCGATAATATTTCCAGCAACGGCCAAACGGAGTGCTGTGTTAAACCGATTTTTTGAGTTTGTAATTTGAGAACGAAATTCATTCTCTCGATTCAGCATTTCGCGGTTACTTTCGTCCTTTTCTGTTTTATAGGGATCAGAAACTCCCGATGATTCCTGAAGAGCAAACAAAATATTTCTTGTAATCTCGGGAGAAAAAACTTTTTCCCGGTCTACTTCTGAAATATAGTTTGAAATGTCCTTCAGCATTTCGTTTTTTTTGTTGTTCAAAATACCGAATTGATCCATTCGTTTTTCCAAACTATTTAACTGACACGTCACACATTGATGATTCATTGTATAAATATAATCGATGCAAGACAAAAAACAGGTTTTGCACAATTGTTTATAAGCAGTGTTTATAAAGTGTTAATTCAAAACTATTTTTATTGGATATTTATTGGACCGAAAACTTGATCGATCCATTATGTGAAATTTGTTTGAAAGGAAAATTGTTTCAGAAAGATCTATGATTTCCCCTTCATTTGAGCATACAATTTGTTGGCAAAAATAAAATCATTCATCTTTTGATTCCCAGAATTCAGTATTTCGTGTTTGGTACCCACCCATTCTTTTTCGCCTTTGCTGATAAAAAGAATCGACTCACCAATTTCAATCACCGAGTTCATATCGTGAGTATTTATGATGGTTGTCATTTCAAATTCCTTGGTGAGATTTTGAATCAATCGATCGATTACAGTTGCTGTTTCGGGATCGAGACCTGAATTGGGTTCGTCGCAAAACAGGTATTTTGGATTAAGTGCAATGGCACGTGCAATGGCCACACGCTTTTGCATTCCGCCACTTATTTCGCTCGGATTTAAAGGGAAAGCCTGCTTTTCGATGTTCACATGATCAAGACAAAACTCAACCCGATTATTTTTTTCGGCATTGCTCATCCGGGTGAACATGTCTAAAGGGAAACGTACATTCTCTTCAACAGAAATACTATCGAAAAGTGCTCCACCTTGAAAAACCATTCCGATTTCCTGACGCATCTTTTTTCGATCCTTGTCTTTCATCTCTGTAAAACTCCGGTTATCGTACCAGATTTCGCCACTATCGACCTCAAATAATCCTAAAATCGATTTCACTAAAACCGTTTTCCCCGAACCACTTCGCCCAATTATTAAATTGGTTTTTCCTTTTTCAAAAACCGTAGAAATACCTTTTAACACCTCGTTGCCGTCGAATGCTTTTTTTATGTTTTTAACTTCAATCATGTTAATAGTAAACGGGTTAATATGAGGTCGAAAAACAGGATTAGAATATTGGTGTTCACCACTGCTTGTGTACTGGCTTTACCAACTTCTAGTGCACCACCCTGCACATGATATCCGAAATAGGCAGGAACCGAAGCCACTAAAAAGCCAAAAACAAGCATTTTTATGATCGAAAATGTGATATAATATGGAATAAACAACCACTGAATTCCACTAATGTATTCGGGCAAAGTAACCACACCAACCATTGGCCCGGTGACCAAACCGCCCAGTATTCCAAAAAATACACTTAAAATATAAAGAAAAGGAAAGATAAAAACTACCGCAATTATTTTGGGAAGTATGAGATAACTGGCCGAATTAATTCCCATTATTTCGAGCGAATCGATTTGTTCGGTCACGCGCATGGTACCAATTTCGGAAGTAATATTCGATCCGATTTTACCCGCCATAATTAATGCCAGCATGGTTGATGAGAACTCAAGAATAAGCGTGTCGCGGGTTCCCAGCCCAATTAACTCCGACGGATAAATTGGATTCGACATACTATAAGCAAATTGTATGGTCATAATCCCTCCGATAAAAACAGAGATAATTATTACGATTCCAACCGAGTTTACACCCAGGTTATCGATTTCGTGAAACAATTGCCTGAGATACATTTTATGCCGTTCGGGCCGTGCAAAAACCCTTTTTAGCATCATAAAATACCGACCTACATTTGCAAAAAAATTCATCTTGGTTATCTATTTATTGGCAACTGAATCTATTATTATTCAAAGTTAAAATTACAACTTAAAAACACTTTAACAAAACCATATTCTTTTCGAAACATTAAAGAAAAACAAGATTTAATTTTATAAAAAAACAAGAATCATCCTTATTTCAAAAAATTACATATTATCTTGTAAAATAAATTAGAATAGCAAATGGATTTTATCCAATCTATCAGGAAACAGTCCACTATTTATTATTTTTATTAACTAAACTATTTTTCGTCCAATATGAAAGATAATCAAGCAGCTAACAATTATTGTATTATTATGGCCGGAGGAATCGGCAGTCGGTTTTGGCCTTTAAGCAGAGTAGTTAAACCCAAACAATTTTTAGATATTCTTGGCGTAGGCCGAACTTTTATCCAACAAACTTTCGATCGTTTTTCACAAATTATTCCGGTTGAAAATATATTGGTTGTAACCAGTGTAAAATATAAGGAGCTGGTTTTAGAACAACTTCCGGAGCTAAAAGAAGACCAGGTTTTACTCGAACCATTGCGCAGAAACACGGCACCATGCATTGCTTATGCTGCCTATAAAATCAAAACAAAAAATCCAAATGCAAATTTGGTGGTAGCACCATCTGACCACGTTATTTTAAAAGAAGAAGAATTTATTCGACAGATAAAAAACGGTTTAAAATTCACTGCTAAAAACAATGCATTGCTAACGCTCGGCGTAAAACCCAATCGCCCCGAAACGGCATACGGTTATATTCAGGTAAAAAAGAAAGCTATATTTAACGAGTTGGATAATTTGTACAAAGTGAAAACTTTTACTGAAAAGCCCGACGAAGAAATGGCCAACATTTTTGTTGAAAGCGGAGAGTTTTTTTGGAACTCGGGAATATTTATCTGGTCGTTGCCATCGATAATTGAAGCTTTCGACATCCACCTGCAAAACGTTTCTTCGCTTTTCGAAAAAGGAATGAAACTTTATAATACACCCGACGAAGTTCATTTTATCAGCAAAACCTATTCCGAATGCCAAGGAATCTCGGTTGATTACGGAATTATGGAAAAGGCAAAAAACGTTTATGTTTTAACAGCCGATTTTGGTTGGAGCGATTTGGGAAACTGGGGTTCGTTGTACGAAAACAAAGAAAAAGACGACGACGGAAATGTAATTAGCGGCGACAATGTTCTTACCTATAATTTAAAAGATTGTATCGTAAACATTTCGGAAAACAAAGTTGCAGTATTGCAGGGATTAGACGGTTATATTGTTGCCGAGTCGAACGAAACGCTGATGATTTGCAAAAGGGAAGTTGAGCAGCAAATTAAAAAGTTTGTTACCGATGTAAAAATCAAAAAAGGAGATTCGTTGGTTTAAAATGGGGAAAAGCGATGAATTGATTAATTGTTAAATTGTTGTAAGAATGATATTCAAAATAAAAATGGGCAACTAAATTATTTAGCTGCCCATTTTTATCTTCTCGCTTAAACTTCTTATTCCGAAATTTCAGCTTTTACCTGAACATTGTCTTTTGGTAAAGTACCGGTCCACTTTTTAATCGTGTAATTTATTTTGATCGTAATCATATACATTACCGGCGAAATGATAAGTGTAAGTACGGTTGCAAAAGTTAATCCAAAAATTACCGTCCACGACATTGGCCCCCAGAAAGCTACACTTTCTCCACCCACAGAAATCTGCGGATCGAAACTGGTGTAAAGCGTCAGGAAATTAAAGTTTAAACCAATGGCCAGTGGCAATAATCCTAACACCGTTGTTACTGCCGTTAAAATTACCGGACGTAAACGTGTTCTTCCGGCTTCAACCAGTGCTTTTACTTCCTCTTCGACCGGTAAAAATGCACCTTCGCCCAATCCAAGTTCTTCACGTTTGCGTTGACGTGTTAAATCGATATAGTCGATAAGCACAATGCCGTTGTTTACAACAATTCCGGCGAGCGAAATAATTCCAATTCCTGTCATAATAACCACAAATTCCATATTAAATATTCCTAAACCAAGGAACACTCCGATGGTACTAAACAGAACTGTAGCAATAATAATTAAAGGTCGGATAAGTGAGTTAAACTGCGTTACCATAATAATTAAAATAAGGGCGACTGCAATAAACAAGGCGAATACCAGAAAGTCCATACTTTCGGCTTGCTCCTGCTGCTCGCCAGTAAACTCGTATTTATATCCATCGGGCATTTCGTACTCCGACAAAAGCTGGCGAATTCGTTCGTTGATTACATTTGCATTGTAACCTTCAACTACACCTGATGAGATGGTAATTACCCTTTTATTATCAATCCGGCTTATTTTATCGTAAGTAGTAGCGTACTGAAAATCAGCAACCGAAGAAATCGGAATTTTGCTTCCGTTCACCGGAATTTTCTGATTCATCAAAGTAGAAACATCATTTCGATACTGGTCTTCCAAACGAATAAAAATGTCGTATTCATCTTCGCCATCTTTAAACTTGCTTGCTTCGTAACCATAAATTGCATTCCTGAATGCCAAGGCAATTTGTTGTGTCGAAAGTTCGTAGGTACGTGCTTTTTCACGATCAACCTGCACGAGCATTTCGGGCTGATTAACATTAATATTTAATTTTAGTTCATCGATTCCCTGAATATTGTCGTTTTCGATGATGTGTAAAAAGTCGTCAGTTATCCGAATCAACTCATCAAACTCATCACCCGAAATATCGATATTTATTGGAGCACCGGTTGGCGGGCCATCCTCTTCTTTCTCAACATATATTTTAGCACCAACAAAACCGTCCAGATTTTTAGCGATATCCTGCATAATCAAACCTGTATTAATTCCTTCACGAAGTTTATATTCGACAAAAGAAATCGAGGTTAATGATTTATTCGGACTGGCATCGCTTTCGAACATTCCGCCTTTTCCAACGCCGACATTTGTTGTTACCGACTGTACAATATTCTCGACAGGTTTAATCGTTTCTTTAATGATTTTTTCTACCTCGCGCGAAACTTCATCGGTTTTTTCGATTGACGTTCCAAGTGGTAATTCCATGGTTACAAAAACCGTTGTTGGATCGGTATTGGGGAAAAACACCACCTTGGGTTGACTGATTAAAAAATAATATCCCATCGATAAAAACAACATGATAATTGTACCACCCAAATAAATGTATGGCCAGCGACCGGTTAAAGCATGTTTTAACTGACGGGTATAAATATTTTCGAACCAAACCAAAAATTTATTCTGAAACCATCTTGCAAGCGGACGAAGAATAAAAATATTCGAAACCATAATTAGGGCAATGGTTGCCAAAATGTTTCCAAGTAAATAAATTTTGGCGACATAAAACAACACAGCAATTATGGTAAAAATAGCGGCATTCCGAAACGATCTTTTGATGTTTGCTTTTTTGTTGATGTCGTCGATTTTCATAAAACTGGCCAAAAATGCCGGATTCAGAATTAAAGCAACAAACAACGACGAAGCCAAAACAACAATTAGGGTTTTTGGTAAAATCCCCATAAACTCACCAATTATTCCTTCCCAGGCCAGCAGCGGGAAAAACGCAGCAAGTGTGGTTAATGTTGAAGAAATAATCGGGAATGCAATTTCGCTGACTCCTTTTTTTGTTGCTGTTAATATCGGATACCCCAAACTGTAGAGCCGGTAAACATTTTCGACAACCACAATCGCATTATCTACAAGCATCCCCAGTGCCAGGATCAAACCATACAAAACCATTGAGTTAAGCGTAATTCCACTTTGCTGCAAAATAATAAAGGAGAGGAACATCGAAAGCGGAATTGCGAGTCCGGCAAAAAGTGCATTTCTAAATCCTAAAAACAGAAATAAAACAAAAGTTACCAAAATCATTCCCAAAATAATACTGTTTTCGAGGTTCGAAATGGTATCCTCGATATAAGTGGTCATATCGTCGGTAACAATTACTTCGAGATTTTTAGGGATCTGTCCTTCGTCTTTTAATTGCTGAATAGAATTAATCACATTTTCGGAGGCGGCCAGAATATTTTCTCCCGATTTTTTGGTCACCGAAAGTGTAACTACCGGTTTATTATTGAGCCTTGCAATTGTAGCTTGTTCTTTATAACCGTCGACAACTGTTGCAACATCGCGAATGTAAACGGGTTTCGAATTGTTAACCTTGATAATGGTATTCGCAATCTCATCAACATTGGTATAATTTGCTTCGGTTCTGATTATTCGTCGGGTTTGATCGGCCGTAAATTCGCCCGCCCCCATTGTTATGTTCTCGAACTGAATGGCAAAAGCAATGTCTTCAAAGGCTAATCCGACCGCATCTAATTTATGGGGATCAACGTTGATCTGGATTTCCCGTTCTTCAACCCCTCTGATATTTGCTTCAGAAATTTCTTTAAAACCTTCAAATTCGTCTTGTAAAATTTCGGCAAAATCTTTTAATTCGCGCATGCTAAAATCGCCCGAAACATTTACGTTCATAATCGGGAATTCCGACAAGTCGAAATCCATTACCATAGGATCGTTGGGCAGGTCGTTTGGCAGTTCCGATTTCGATTTATCGACTCTGTCTTTTGTATCCTGCAATGCATCCTTAATGGTAACATTGGTATTAAATTCGACAAATACAGTACTAACATCCTGGTACGAAGCCGAAGAAATTTTCTTGACTCCTTTTAATCCTTTTAGTTCCTGTTCGATTGGCCGTGTTACCAGATTCTCGATATCGACGGGCGAGTTACCCGGATAAACTGTTTGTATAAAAATATAGGGAACAACAATTTCGGGCATTGCTTCGCGTGGCATTTGAACGTAGGAAAACAATCCAAAAAACACGAGCAAACCGGTTAAAATAAAAACCGTTGTTTTATTTTTTAATGCCAGATAAGCAGGCTTAAACTTACGAGCTATTTCTGCTTTTTTCGTTTCTTTCTCTTTCACCATTTTATTCTTTTTTAATGGTATTTATTTTAATAATCCAGAATGGTACCGTCTGCAATCTGGTTATAACCTTCGGAAACAATTTTCATTCCGGCCGATAAACCGTCTATTATTTCAGTGGTGTTATTGTGTGTGACTCCGGTAATAACGTAAACTTTTTTTGCCACTTCTTTTCCATCTATACTATCAGCAATGTAGGTGTACTTTCCTTTAAAATCTTCTTTCACAAAAAGCGATGGAACAACAATTGCATCGTCGTTAACATAGTCGCGTAATTTAATGATCGAAACAAGATTAGGTTTTATCATCTGATCTTTATTTTCAAGATTAATCCTCACACGAAATGTACGGTTGTTCGGATCAATTGTATTCCCGATTTGTTCGATGGCAGCCTTTGCACTTGTATTTAGTGCAGGAAAAAAAATTTCAACATTATCACCTTTTTTGATTTTTGTGATGTACGACTCAGAAACATCGGCATAAATCTTTATTTTATCGATGTTAACTACTTTTGCAAATGGAATTTGCGGACTTCCAATTTGACCTTCTTTTTGATAAACAACATCGACCACACCACTTACCGGCGATTTTACATCGGCCATTTCAATCTGAGTTTGAATACTTTCAATACGTTTTTCGAGGCCTTCTTTTGAATTTTTTGCTTGCAGGTACTGCATTTCGGAACCAATATTTTGTTTCCACAGGTTATCCTGCCGGTCAAAATTAGTGTTGGCCAGATCGAGCTGAACGTTTAATTCATCTATCGAACGTTCTAAAATTTCGGTATTCAATTTGGCTAAAACCTGCCCTTTTCCAACATTCTGGCCTTCAATTACCAAAACTTCATCTATAACTCCAGCC
>JBNKOT010000292.1:0-2515 GCA_050294855.1 Draconibacterium sp.
TTTTTTTATTCTGAACTATGTAATAAAAGACGGTCCGTATTTTTTTAGGGAAACCTATTCAAACAAATTAATTAAAGAAGCTTACGACACTTATTTCCCGGCACTTGACGCCAATTATCGTGTCGAAAAAATATTAGATACACTTAAAATATAAACACAAGTTTATGAGAACAAAAAGTTTCCGAAGTGTGGTAAAAAACTACAAAGCTGTTTTTTTTGATGCATTTGGTGTATTAAAAAACCATAAAGGGTTGATTCCTGAAATTGCAAAAACATTTGAATATCTCGATAAAAAAGGAATCCTGTATTATGTGTTAACGAACGACTCGTCGAGAAGCCCGGAAGAACTTTCGAATTGGTATCAAACACACGGATTAGATTGTATTACTACCGATAAAATTCTTTCGTCGGGGATGTTGGCCATGGAATTTTTTAATACCAAAGTAACCAACGGAAATGCGGTTGCTTATTTAGGAACAGAGAACTCTGCACATTACATTGAAACTGTCGGGTTAAAAACTGTTTCCATCAGAAACCTCGATCTGGATAACATCGAACACATTGAATCTTTTGCTTTTTTAGACGACGAAGGATTCGATTGGAACACCGACATTAATAAAACCATAAATCTGCTTCGTAAAAAAAACATGACCGTGGTTGTGGCCAATACCGACATCAACTATCCGGTGAGTAAAAACGATATTTCGGTGGCAATTGGTGGTTTGGCCGACATGGTTGAAAACATACTTGGGAAAAAGTTTATCCGCTTTGGAAAACCCGATGCTCAAATGTTCTTACTGGCCTATGAAAGAGCTTTGCAAGATGTTCAGGTTAAACGGAAGGAAATTTTAATGGTGGGTGACACCCTTTATACCGACATTATCGGCGGCAATAAATTTGGTCTCGACACTGCCCTTGTTTTGTCGGGAAACACTTTACCAGAAATGGCAAAAGTCAGAATCAGCAGTTCGGGAATTATTCCAACTTATGTTTGCGATTCTGCCGTAATTGAATAAAAAATACAAAATTATTATATAAAAAAAGCTGACCTTCAAATGAAGATCAGCTTTTTTTTATTCTTGTATTTCTATTTACAATTTTGCACCGTGAACGGTTTTAATAATACGTGCACCAACTTTGTATGGATCGGCGTTTGAAGCCGGACGACGGTCTTCCAAACGACCTTTCCAACCATCTTCAACGGTTCCAACAGGAATACGAATCGATGCTCCACGGTCTGAAACACCGTAACTATAATCGTGAATCGATTGTGTTTCGTGTTTTCCGGTTAAGCGTTGGTCGTTATAAGCTCCGTAAACTTCAATGTGTTCCGGAATAAATTTAGCAAACTCATCGCAAATTGCTTTAAACACCTTTTCGTCGCCACAAGTACGCATAATTCCATTCGAGAAATTCGCGTGCATTCCCGAACCGTTCCAGTCTAAATCTTTTCCTAGTGGTTTTGGATGCCATTCAACATCAAGACCATATTTCTCGGCTGTTCTTTCAATTAAATAACGACTGATCCAGATTTGATCTCCAGCATCGGCAGCACCTTTTGCAAAAATCTGATATTCCCACTGTCCGGCAGCAACTTCAGCGTTTATACCTTCAATGTTTAATCCTGCATCGATACACATATCTAAATGCGCCTCTACCATTTCGCGACCAAAAGCTTTAGAGCCACCTACTCCACAATAATAAGGTCCCTGTGGTTCAGGAAAACCACCTGCCGGGAAACCCAGTGGAAGTCTTGTTTGTGGATCGTAGAGGAAATATTCCTGCTCGTATCCAAACCAAAAATCATTGTCTTCTTCTTCAATTGTTGCTCTTCCATTTGTTGGGTGAGGAGTTCCATCCGGATTAAGCACCTCAGTCATTACCAAATAAGCATTTTTACGATCCGGATCTGGACAAATAAAAACAGGTTTTAATAATAAATCCGAAGCTTCTCCGCCAGCCTGATTTGTTGAAGAACCATCGAACGACCACATCGGGCAATCTTCTAATTTTCCACTAAAATTGTCAGCAAGACGTGTTTTTGCTCTTAACTGCTGGGTTGGCACTGAACCATCCAGCCAAATGTATTCCAATTTTGATCTCATGTTGTAACTATTATTATATTAATATCGATTTTTTATTAGCTTTTCACACAAAAATATGTTTAAATGAAGTCTATTTGTGCGTTTTGATAACATTTTGTAATAATTTAATACAAAATTTACATTAAAAATAGATTTTTGTCAGAACCCCCTATTTTTAACTACTACTTCAAAACAATACTATTTCAATACTAAATATCCACCTCAATTCAAATATACCCTCAACACTTTTTAATACATTTTTTAATTATAAGCCCCCAAATAACAGACCTATCGACTTTTTACTTTCTGGGTAAGCTAAACAAAAACTCCCCTGTAAAAAATCATTTTGCTGTACTTAGCCATCTAATTTATTTAATGTAATTTTACACATTAATTCTATACTTATTATTTTTTGGCTTGAACGAAACATT
>JBNKOT010000293.1:0-3485 GCA_050294855.1 Draconibacterium sp.
ATATTTGCGTAAGCCAGGTAGAGGTACGAGTGGGCCTGAGATGAATTTGGATTTTGTGCTGCTTCGTACAACTGATCGAAATATTCTTTAGATTTAGCTGAATCTTTTTTGAGAATGTATGCCAAACAAAGTGATCCTAAAACTTCATTATGCACTACTATTTCTTTTGGCATTTTTTCAATTGATGAAATGGCTTTGTCGTATTGTCCCATTTTCAACAGGCAATAACCACGAACCGTGTGCGCCGGAATATTATGAGGATTGTTCTTCATTGCTTCATCAAAAAGCGACAACGCTTCAACATAATTATCGGTACGGTACTGATAATAGGCACGATAAAACAAAGTCTCCTGCGACAGAGGATCAATTCGATGGGCAATTTCCAAATGTTCTTCGGCCTTTGCTGTCTCTCCTGATATCAAATACAACAATGACATAAATTGTTGCGCTTCGGGGTAGTTGGGCTTTAGCTCTATCGATTTCAGAGTGTGTGTAACAGCTTGTTGAAAATTAGCTTCGTAAAAGAATGCATAATTGGCCAACAAATAGTGCGCTCCTGCATGCTCCTGATTTAAAGTGTACGCTTTGTCCATGTATTCCCGCGATTTTTGCCAGGCTTCTTCTGCGGGCATTAGCTCGGTGACTGCAAAAAAGCTATACGCATCGGCCAATCCTACATACGAATCGGTATGTTTTGGGTCGAGGGATACTGCTTTTTCATAAAGTTCAATCGCAATTTTCGCATCCACCGGATTCCATTTGTTAAAATGAAAACGGGCTTTCAGAAAATACTCGTAAGCTTCTAAATTCTCTGTTTTTGTTTCAATCAGATGATCCTGAATTTCGAGATGCCCATATTGCTCCCGCAATTTATCGGCGATCAATAAACTTATTTCATCCTGAATTTCGAAAATATTATCCAGCCTGCGATCCCACGATTGCGACCAGAAATGAAAATCTTCTTCGGCATGAATTAATTGTGCTGTAATCCGAACAGTTTTGGCAGCCAGTCGAACACTTCCTTCTAAAATTGTGGCAACATTTAATTCTGTGGCAATTTGTTTTACAGGAACGTTTTTGTTTTTGAAAAAGAATGATGAAGTTCGTGAAGTAACTTTTAACTGCGTAATGCTTGCCAGTGCATTGATAATTTCCTCAGTAATTCCATCGCTAAAATACTCCATTTCGTCGCTACCACTCATATTTACAAAGGGAAGTACGGCTATTGTTTTGTCTATTGTTCCTAATTTTTCCATTTAATCCCTTTTTATACACCCGAGGCAATTGGCATTTGTTTACGATACTCGCTGCCTATTAATCCGGTAAATATTTTAAACGCTGTGTTAAACGACGATTTTGAATTAAATCCGCAATCCATTGCAATTCCAAGTAGTGAACATGAATCTGATGCCGGATCTTCCAAGCGCGATTTTATCTCTTCAATTCGGTACCGGTTCATAAGATCAAAAAACGATTCACCATAAACCCTGCTGATCAACTCGGATAGCTGATATGGTCGAATCCTTTTTTTTTCACTAAACGCAGTTAAAGATAAATCATTTTCAGTAAAAACTTTTTCCAAGTCCATTGCTTTTTTTAAGCTGTTGGAGAATTCATTAAATTGCCCATCATTTAAAACATAGCTGCTTCGTCCTTTTGTTTTTTCCGTGTCGTTAAAAATAGTATTAACAGTTTTTAGTTTTGCCTGGGAACTGGAATCTATAGTGTTTTTTTTGTTCCAGGCAGAATAGGCCAAAGAGTAAATAAGTACAGCCACAAAAATAACAATGATATTGTTTGAAAGGTTGAAATTATATGAAAACAAATACCCTGAAACAAAGGTTAAAAATGCGATGATATATGCAACAAAAGGTATTCCGTGTAGAAACACATTTTTTGGCAACCTGTTTTTGGGAAGCACAAAAATATAGGTAAATAACAGTAGACCGTATAGCAAGAATAACGGATCTGCCACATTTACAAGGTGTGGCCATTTTCTATGATAGCCGGTAATACCATAAATTCCACCAAGTATGCTGATTGATAAAACAAGCGTAAGAAGCCCTAAAACAACCGATTTTGTATCTTCTGTTCTCTTGCGTGCAATCATCAGGTAAGTAAGAAATACTCCCTGCAAAGCAGCAGCAAAATTTATAAATATAAGAAACTGCATATGGTTTATTACTAAATCAAAATTTAAAACAGACTGTATAGTATTTTGTTTATTATTTGCAAAAGCATATCAGGGAGTAATGTTAGCTGTAATGAACCAATTATTTTCAATTGAAGTATGTTTATGATGTGGAAGTAATTGATTTTCGAATTCATTTCATCGTCGGCAGGTGTTTGGAAATGTGTGAAATTCGAAGAAATAGGTCGGCTGATTTCCACATCAAAGAAGTCGTTTTTTTTTCAATCTTCAGAGACTTCAAACCATGTTCTTTACATGAGTTGGAAATAAGGTTTAGGCCGGTTTCTCATTGTTCAATTCATCCCGGCTCTTTAAAGACTCTTGCTACAACACCGTACGCACTTCACTTCTCCCACTAAAAGCCTCTTCTATGGTAATTGAATTTGGCAATCCTGCTGAATAATGCTCTTTTTAGAATCATCCTCAGGCACCATTCAAAATTAAAATTGTAAATTCTAGCATAAAAAAAGGCGACCAGGATAGCCGCCCATAGGATGTATTTATATGATAAAAAAAAGGTTTGTACGCGCAATATAGTCCTTGTTTTTGAAACTACCAAATTTTTAGAATTTTCTAACTTACACGATCTTCAAAATAAAGATCAAAGTTGAATGATAAACCCAGCACAAAGTAAAACCATTCTAAATAAACAGTTTAACAAACATAAATCCACAAGAATTAAAAAAAAGTTTTCTAGAAACTAATTTGAATATACTGGAAAACACCCTCGAAAGATGTAAAACCAAGTCAAAACAGCGATTTCACTTGCCCCTACTCTTTCTATCATAAAAATAGTTTCATTTATTGGGATTTAAATTTCTGCTAAAATCCTTCCTTTTCCCATGAACTCAACATTCTATCCAACAATCGATTATGATTTTGTTTGAAAATAAACTCAGATTTCGTTTGGAGATACAATAACAGAAAGCTACATTTGATTATATAAAACGAGTTCTTTGAAGAGAAATAAAATATTTTCCGCATTAATTCGCAGTTGGTAAACTCAACAGAACTTTTTAAACCGAGTAAGCTCTTTATGGTTGCTAAAACAGGCCTCGTAGTTTCGTCTTTTAGACGGAGTGAGTCGCAAGACCGTTGGAAGTTTGATCAGCCGGGCACTCAAATCCTGTTATCAGGGGTTTTACACAAACTGAATTGGTGCGGATTTTTTTTATCTCTTCGTGAAACGTTTTACCACCAGATTTAACAACAGCAAGATACTTACAAACAGCGAAATACGTGCGATAAAATCGCCATATTTTACATAGAATGTAATCTTATCGTTTGCATTTAT
>JBNKOT010000294.1:0-4660 GCA_050294855.1 Draconibacterium sp.
GGTAAACAAAACACAATCACCAAAAGATAATTTTTGTTTATTTTGAACTTAGTCGCGCTTACAAAGCTCAAAATCTTATATTTGCAACATGGCACAAATCCAACAAAATATTAGTATTAAAAACCGAAAAGCAACGTTCGAATACGAACTGATCGAACGTTTTGTTGCAGGAATGATGTTGGTGGGCACCGAAATAAAATCGATTCGAAACGGGAAAGCAAATTTAACCGACTCGTATTGCCAGTTTATTAACGGCGCCTTGTACGTAAAGAATCTGCACATTGCCGAGTACGAAATGGGAACCTGCAACAACCACATTGCCAAACGCGACCGTAAACTTTTATTGAATAAAAAAGAACTGATTAAACTCGATAAAAAAGTAAAAGAATCGGGACTCACCATTATTTGTACTAAACTTTTTGTGAATGCAAAAGGATTGGCAAAACTCGAAATTGCGCTTGCTCGCGGTAAAAAAACGTACGATAAACGCGAATCGATAAAAACAAAAGACGCCAAACGCGACATCGACCGCATGATGAAACATTAGGAAAGTTTGTAGTTTCTTTATTCATAAATCTGATTCTTCTATTACAAAATCTAATTCTTTTATTAAAAACTTTTGGCTGTCTATTAAAAGATAAGCGTTTCAAACTTTTGTATGCAAGAATAAACCATCTTGTCATATCAGCGTGTATAAAAACTAAAATTCAATGGTTAACTCCGGCATTTATGCCAGAGAATAGAAATAATAATTCGCAATTGACTTTGGGCAAAAATTATTACAGTTAGAGGCTAAAACTCAAATTTACTAAGCGCTTGTAATTTCTTGCAAACAATAACAAACAACATTAAACAGTATTATTAGTTTGAAAACAGTAAATTAATTTGTAAATTGTACGTGCATCTAAAAATTAATACCAATAATCATGAAAATTAAAGACGTATTTAATGTGCTTCACGATAAAGAATCTTTTTTTGACGACATCGATAAAAAACAATCCATTCAACTCATTTTACGACAAGTACTGATTATCTGTGCTTTTGGATTTATTTATGGCCTTGTAATGGGCAGCTATCACAGTTTAATTCAAGCGCTGGTGGCTGGTGTAAAAGTGATGTTTCTTTTTATAGCTTCATTAATTATTTGTTTCCCGTCGTTTTATATTATCCAACAAATACTTGGCTCGAAATTGAGCTTTAAACAAATGATTATCATCATTTTAAGTGGTTTTGTTTTGGCTGCAACCATTACTTTATCGTTTGTCCCAATCGTAATTTTCTTTCTTCTTACCGGAAACAACTACCACTTTTTACAACTTCTCCATGTCGGAATTTTTGTTTTCGCCGGAATATTTGGAGTTCGGTTAATTATCGACGCCTTAAAATATGCCTGCGATAAAAAGAGCATTTATCCTCAGTTGGGTGTCACGGTTTTTCGGGTTTGGATCATTATTCTTGCTTTTGTTGGCATGCAATTATCGTGGAATCTTCGCCCGTTTTTAAGCGATAAAAACGAAGAATTTAAACTCTTCAGACAATACGAAGGAAATTTTTATACCGCAATTGTTTACTCAGTCGAACAACTTATGAATAAACCCAAGACAAAAGAAAAACAGGAACAATCGGGAAAATACGATTTCACTAAAACTGAAAAGAGCGACACAACGACGTTAAATTATTTTATAGAAAAATAAACTATGGACGAAATAATGACATTGGAAGAAGTTGCAAAATACCTGAAAGTAAAACCTCAGACCATTTATACCTGGGCGCAAAACAATAAAATTCCGGCAGCTAAATTAGGGAAAGAATGGAGGTTTAAAAGATCGGTAATCGACAGGTGGTTTGACAATCACATCAACGATAAATTCTCGGACTATTTGTAAGACCAAAATATGCAGTAAAAAACACAAGCAGCAAGCGAAGTGAACTAAACACTTATTAAATTCTCCATCGGAATAATTTTATCGCCTTTGTATTTTAACAACAAATTTGCAACGGCCAGCGTATCTTTTTCACAATAGGTAACAATTCTGTCCAGATCGTTTTTTTCCCAGTAAATTTCTGCAACCTGACTACCGTCGATGTCGTCTTTGGGCGTTGGAATATTAAACAATTCGCACAATAACGATAACGAAGTGTAATGTTTATAATCGCCAAATTTCCACAATTGTAAGGTATCGATTAACATGTCTTTTACTTCCCAGGGTTTTGCACCCGCGATATCAAATATTTTTGGAAGTCGCAACCCGTGTACAAGTGCTCTTCGGGCAATGTATGGAAAATCGAATTCTTGTCCGTTGTGTCCGCAAAGTTTTCTTTTTCCGGCGCGTGAAAATTGCTCCCAGGCATTAAAAAAGTTTTGAATCAATTTTTTTTCATCATCGTCGTAAAACGATTTTACACGAAAAAAATATTCACCCTGTTTTTGCGAAACATAACCTGCCGAAATACAAATAATTTTTCCAAATTCGGCATAAATTCCAGCGCGGTCGTACAACTCGTCGGCCGACTCGCCACCATCGATTTTAAATTGCATTTTATGTTCCCATAACTTCCGCCAGTTTTCGTTTAATTCTTTGTATTCGGGAGCAGAAGGCACCGTTTCGATATCGAGAAATAGAACCTCTTCGATGTTTAAATTATGAAGCATTTTGTTTTAGTATTTGGTTGATGTGGTTGGTTAATATCTGAATCGCCACTAAATTTCGCCCCCCCTGTGGAACAATAATATCGGCGAATCTTTTAGATGGTTCGATAAACTGTAAATGGCTCGGACGTACTGTTTTTTCGTATCGTTTCAGCACATCGTCGATGTTTCTGCCGCGTTCCTGAATATCGCGCTGAATCACGCGTGAAAGCCGTAAGTCGGAATCGCAATCCACAAAAACTTTAATGTCCATTAAATCGCGGAGTGCTTTATTGGTTAAACACAAAATACCTTCGATAATCAATACTTCGCGGGGTTCAACGTGTTTTACTTTTTTGTCGCGCGTACAGGTAATAAAAGAATAGATCGGCTCTTCAATCGACTCTCCCTTTTTTAATTTTTTTACATGTTCAATCATCAGATCGAATTCAATGGAATCGGGGTGGTCAAAATTTTTCTTTCTTCGGTCTTCCAGACTTAAATCGCTGTTATCGTAATAATAAGAATCGTGTGTTAGAATCGAAACTTCGCCCTTTGGAAATTGTTTCTGAATTTTATTTACTACCGTAGTTTTCCCCGATCCGGTACCACCAGCAATCCCAATTACAAGCATATTCTTTCTAATTTATTGTTATTTTTTCTTTTTCAACAAAAGATATTGAAAATTACCGCTAAGAAAACACTAATTTCGCAGCGATAAAAGTACAATTTACAAAATATTAATGGCAATGATTAACCACGTAGTTCTTTTTAAATTGAAAGATTATCCCGCAGATGAAAAAGCAAAAGTTCTTACAGAACTCCAACATTTACTCGAAGGATTAAAAGATAAAATTACCGAAGTTAAACACATTGAAGTTGGACTCAACTACGAGTTAGACGCCAAAAGCCACGATATTTGTTTATTGTCGCATTTCGAAACCAAGGAAGACCTCGACAAATACCGCGTGCATCCCGAGCATTTAAAAGTTGTTCAGCGCGTGGGTGAAACTACCGTTTCGAGAGCTGCTGTCGATTATAATTTTTAGTTAACAAAATGCAGTTGTTTGCGTTATATAAATATTCGATCGCAGGCATGGGCCAATCGTTCAAATAAATAATCAATTGTCAATTAAAAATTATGAGTGGATTATATCCTTTAAAATTTAAAACAATATTTCTCGAAAAAATTTGGGGCGGAAACCGTTTAAAAACATTGTTGAACAAAAACTACGGCGATCTTTCAAATTGTGGTGAAAGCTGGGAAATTTCGGGTGTTGAAGGAAATATTTCTGTGGTTGAAAATGGGTTTTTAGCAGGAAATAATTTACAGGAAATCATCGAAATTTACATGGGCGATTTGGTTGGCGACAAAGTATTTAAAAAGTTTGGAGAAGAGTTTCCTTTGCTCATAAAATTTATCGATGCGCAGGATGATCTTTCCATTCAGGTGCATCCCAACGATGAACTTTCGAAAAAACGTCACAACGCATACGGAAAAACAGAAATGTGGTACGTTGTCGATGCCGAAAAAGGAGCGCTAATCAATTCCGGATTTAATCAGGAACTCAGCAAAAAGAAGTACCTGGAATACACCGAAAAAGGCAAATTAACCGATTTACTTCATTATGATAAAACAAAAGAAGGCGATGTATTTTTTATTCCTGCCGGTCGTGTGCATGCCATCGGAAAAGGAGTTTTAGTGGCCGAAATTCAACAAACTTCGGATGTTACTTACCGGATTTTTGATTACAACCGAAAAGACGACGAAGGAAATTTACGCGAATTACACAACGATTTAGCGGTTGATGCCATCGATTTTTCGTATATGGATGAGTACAAAACGAAATATGTTGCTGAACAAAACAAATCGAGCGAAATTGTAAGCTGTAATTATTTCACCACCAATATTTTAAAGTTTAATTCTAAAATCGACAAAAACTATAATCAACTCGATTCGTTCATTATCTATATATGTTTAGACGGTGATTTCGAAATAGAGCATGAAAGTGGAAAAGAAAGGGTAAACAA
>JBNKOT010000295.1:0-1787 GCA_050294855.1 Draconibacterium sp.
GGTAACGGCGATCACTTTCGCAATCAGAGCAAAAATTACGAGTGTATTTATCGATGATTATGGCTTGTCAAGCGAAAGTGTTGGACGCGCAATGGCACCTGCTTTTTGGGGTTTTGCTGTGGCCATGTTTGCCGGCGGTTATTTTATCGATATTGTAAAAACAAAATCCATTATTTGGGCGGCTTTTGCCATGCATCTGATCGGAATTGTTTTGTTGTTATTATCGAAAGATTATACGTCGCTTTTTATTGCCAACGTTTTTATTGGCCTTGGAAATGGTAGTGTTGAAGCAGCTTGTAATCCGCTGGTAACTGCACTTTTCCCCGAAAAGAAAACCAAAATGTTAAATCGTTTTCATGTTTGGTTTCCGGGAGGAATTGTAATTGGTAGCTTGCTCGCGGCCTTGGTGATCGAACAGCTGAATTTACCCTGGCAAGTGTTGGTTAGCTTGCTGTTTATACCACTAGCCATTTATGGATTTCTATTTTTTGGACAAAAAATACCGGAAACAGAGCGTGTCTCAACCGGTGTAAGTTACAAAGAAATGATGCGAAATGTTGGGGCTCCCGTTACAATAACGCTAACCGTAATCTTTATGATTTTGGTGGCTAATAATGTATTTGGTTTGTCGGATGTTATAACATCTAATTATTTAACTCCAATTATTATTGTAGGAGTTATAACCGTTGCTATTCTTATTGAAGGAAGATTGGTTAATAAAATTACGCTTCTTTTCCCATTGATTTTTGCATGTATGCTATTGACTGCATCTACCGAACTGGGAACAACTTCGTGGATTGAAAAGTTGTTGGGAAATAAAGAAATTCATCCGATGATCATATTAGCGGTTGTAACAGGGTTAATGGCCGTTGGTCGTTTCTTTGCGGGAGGTCTTATCCATCGATTAAATCCTCTGGGTGTTCTACTTGCTTCAGCTATTTTTTCTGTTGCAGGTTTAATGTTGTTAAGTGTTTCAAATGGTGCTGTAATGACTGTTCTTTCTGCTGCAGTATTTGCAATTGGCGTTTGTTATTTCTGGCCAACTATGATTGGAGTAACATCGGAATATGTGCCAAAATCGGGTGCACTTGGAATGTCGATACTGGGAGGAGCAGGTTTTGTTGCTACTGCAATGGTATTGCCAATAATGGGGAAATCAATTCAGGATGCCGGTGCGGTAGATACCATTAAAACCATGGCTATTCTTCCTATGATTTTGATTGGGCTATTTATTATTTTAATGATGGTAGTAAAAAACAAAAAGAGCGAAGCTTAAATCCAATTAAGACAAATATAAAAATGAAAAGGCCGCGCCACATGATTTTGTGCGCGGCCTTTTTATGCGAATTAATTTAATGATCCTAAAAATCAGTATCGGGTTCAACCAGGTCAAGTTCTTCAATCCAGATATTCCGATAAAAAACAGGATGACCTTCGGCTTGCAATTTTATTCCTCCCTGATTGTCTGTAATTCCTTTTCCACCATCGTTCCCACCATCGAGGCCTGAATTCTCTCCGCCCCAAACCTGGTTGATTTTTACGTTGGTATGTGCTTTTTTTCCATTAAAATAAAGTGTAACCATTGGTTTTTCGGTCAGTTTTCCATCCTCAAAGCGTGCAGCACGAAATTTAATGTCATACGAATTCCATTTTCCAACTCCATTGTATAAGTGGTAGGGAGATTCGGTTTCGTTGATTACAGCACCCAAACCGTGTTTGGTCGAATCTCCGTCGAGAACTTGTATTTCGTAGCGGTTTTGAAGATAAACACCACTGTTGCCGCCTTC
>JBNKOT010000296.1:0-5582 GCA_050294855.1 Draconibacterium sp.
CTGGCAAAAAGTAATCCATACCAACGCACTGAAAAATTTCCAAATCCAAAAATTTCGGGATTAACATTCCAATTAATAAAACTCAAAATACCTATCATAAATTTTATACTTTCAAATTATCGATTTATTAAGCCTGACCTCTACCGTGACACTGTTTATATTTTTTTCCGCTTCCGCACGGACAAGGTTCGTTTCTTCCGACCCTTTTCTCTACCGTAACCGGCTGTGGTTTCGAACGCTCCTGCGTATCGGTATTTGCGCCGTCCATTGCATTCTCAGCACCGGGCAAATCAGATTTTTGCGTTTTATAACGACTCATATCTGTACGTTTTCGCGACTGCGCTTCTCTTACCTGATCTGGATTTTGAATCGGAATCTGACCTTTCATCAAAGTAGAAACCACGTCTTTATTCACCTTGGCAACCATTATTTTAAAGAGGTTGAACGATTCGAATTTGTAAATTAAGAGTGGATCTTTTTGTTCGTAAGTTGCATTTTGTACCGACTGTTTCAAATCGTCCATTTCGCGTAATTGTTCTTTCCACGCCTCATCAATGGTGTTCAGTACAATTTGCTTTTGATACGATTTTACCAATTCTTTTCCATTGTTTTCGTAAGCCTTTTCCAGGTTGCAAATAATCTGGAAAACCTTTTTACCATCGGTAATTGGTACAACTATATTTTTATAAACTTCTTTTTTGGTTTCGTAAACATTTTTGATCACCGGAAACGCTTGTTTCGAAATGGTTTCAACTTTACGTTTGTAGGCATCGATCATTTTATCGTAAATACGTTGTGTGATCTCTGCAGTTTTCAAGTCTCTGAATTCCTCTTCAGAAACCGGTGCCTCCAACGAAAGCAAACGCATCAGTTCCATATTGAAATCTTCGTACATATCGGAACCGTGATACTCATTTACCAACTCTTCAACCGAGTCGAACATCATGTTAAGTACATCAACTTCCAAACGCTCTCCGTAAAGTGCATGCCTACGTTTTTTGTAAATAACTTCGCGTTGCGAGTTCATCACATCATCGTATTCCAGCAAACGTTTACGAATACCAAAGTTATTTTCTTCCACTTTTTTCTGGGCCCGTTCGATCGATTTTGAGATCATCGAGTGCTGAATAACTTCGCCCTCTTCTAATCCCAGTTTATCCATCACTCCGGTAATTCTGTCGGAGCCAAACAAACGCATTAAATTATCTTCCAAGGAAACATAAAATTGCGAAGAACCCGGATCTCCCTGTCGTCCTGCACGTCCTCGCAGCTGTCTGTCAACGCGTCGAGAGTCGTGACGTTCAGTACCAATAATTGCCAGACCTCCCGCTTTTTTCACCTCGTCGGAGAGTTTGATATCGGTACCACGACCCGCCATGTTGGTTGCAATGGTAACCGTTCCGGCATAACCTGCCTCGGCAACAATATCGGCCTCGCGGGCGTGTAATTTGGCATTCAGGACATTATGTTTGATGCCTTTTATTTTGAGCATGCGACTGAGTAATTCCGAAATTTCAACCGAGGTAGTACCCACAAGAACCGGTCTTCCGGCTTGATGAAGTTTTACAATTTCGTCGCTAACTGCGTTGTATTTTTCGCGTTTGGTTTTAAAAACCATGTCCTCTCTGTCGTCGCGAACAATCGGACGGTTGGTTGGAATTACAACCACTTCGAGTTTGTAGATGTCCCACAATTCGCCTGCTTCGGTTTCCGCAGTACCGGTCATACCCGCCAATTTATGGTACATTCTGAAGTAGTTCTGCAAAGTAATTGTTGCAAACGTTTGTGTTGCAGCCTCAACTTTTACCTGCTCTTTTGCTTCGATCGCCTGATGCAGTCCGTCGGAATAACGACGTCCTTCCATAATACGACCGGTTTGTTCGTCAACAATTTTAACTTTATTGTCGATCACCACATATTCCACATCCTTTTCGAACATGGTGTAGGCTTTAAAAAGCTGATTAACCGTGTGAACACGTTCCGATTTAATCGAATAATCGACCAATAATTTATCTTTTGCCTCGCGCAGTTGTTCAGGAGAAAGATCTGAATTTTCCAACTCAGCCATTTTCCCGCCCATATCAGGTAAAACAAAAAATTCATTGTCGTCAAAACCAGTTGAAATCAAATCGATTCCTTTGTCGGTTAATTCGACCGAGTTTTGTTTTTCGTCGATAATAAAATAAAGCGGATCGGTAACCACGTGCATATTTTTGCTGTTCTCCTGCATGTACAGATTTTCTGTTTTTTGCATGATTGCACGCATTCCTTCCTCGCTCAAAAATTTGATGATCGATTTATTTTTGGGTAATCCTTTGTGCGCTCTTAACAATAAAAGTCCACCTTCTTTTTTCTCCTCTGATGTGGCATTTTCTTTTGTTAAAAGTTTTTTGGCATCAATAAATATTTTATTGACCAAATCGCGTTGTACTTTGTACAGTCTTTCAACATAACCTTTTAACTCTTCAAATTGCTGATCGTCGCCTTTTGGAACCGGTCCGGAAATAATTAACGGTGTTCTTGCATCATCAACCAAAACCGAGTCGACCTCATCGACAATGGCATAATGATGTTTGCGTTGCACCAAATCTTCAGGATTAATTGCCATGTTATCGCGGAGATAATCAAAACCAAATTCGTTGTTGGTACCAAACGTAATATCAGAATTATAGGCTTTTCTTCGCGCTTCAGAATTGGGTTGATGTTTATCGATACAATCGACCGACAAACCATGAAACTCGTACATTGGTCCCATCCATTCGGCATCACGTTTCGACAAGTAATCGTTAACAGTAACCACGTGCACTCCACGTCTGGCGAGAGCATTTAAGAAAACAGGCAAAGTGGCAACCAGCGTTTTTCCTTCACCAGTGGCCATCTCAGCAATATTTCCCTGGTGTAAAACGATACCTCCAATCAGCTGCACATCGTAATGCACCATGTTCCAGGTTATTTCGTTTCCTCCTGCAATCCAACGATTTTTCCATATCGCCTTGTTTCCGTTTATCAGAATGCTATCGCGCGATGTGGCCAGTTCCCTGTCCATTTCTGTTGCAGTAACTTCAATTTCAGGATTGTCGAAAAATCGTTTTGCAGTTTCTTTAATCAAGGCAAAAGCAGCAGGAAGAATTTCGTTTAAAACTTCTTCTATTTTTTCGTTGATACGCTCTTCGAGCTTGTCAATTTTTTCATAAATCTTTTCGCTATCCTGAATTTCAACTTCATCGACTTCTATCTTTAGTTTTGCGATTTCATCCTCTTCAGGTTTAATGTGGTCGTCGATGACCTTTTTTAGTCGATCCGATTCTTCGCGGAGTCCGTCGTTCGACAGCTGTGTTATCCGCTCAAATTCTGCTTTAATTTGTTCAACTATTGGAGTAATTTCTTTTATATCTCTTTCCGATTTATTCCCAAGGATCTTCCCAAGGACTTTTGTAATAAAGGCCATCTTTTTTCTATTTAATCAATATTATAAAACCAATGCAAATGTAATTAATTGTACAGGCTAAAAAAACTATCGGAATACTCTTTTATAATAATTGTGCCAAACAAATAAAAGCGAATCAAATCAGCCAATATTTCAGAACGCAACGCAAAGAATGACAATATGGTCATGATTTTGTTAAATTAATACTACTTGCTGTTAATGAATTCTTAATTGGAATGTTTTGACCTGAATCTCTAAGACTATTATAAAAATATGCAAATAAGAATCAGCATTAGATTTTAAAAGATATCGATTTATTATTAAAAAATAAATTGTTCGACTATTGTTTTAAATGGAGTATTGCTTTGAAAAGAAAAAAGTACGGGAATTTTGACTTTTTAGCTGGCACTTTCCAAAAAAATATTATCTGGCATCTTTCAAAAAACCAAACATAACTAACTGACAAACAAAGTGAAGGCAATTATTTTCTGAATAAGCAAAAAACTTATTGTGAAAAATACAGTTTTTTTTTTTTTACTGTGGCTTAATTTTTATATTTATGCATTGTAAGAACTAATTATTGTTTAACATAAAAACTAATGTACTATGAAATTAAAACTTTTACTTTTTGTTTTATTATTGTCGGGTGGTATACTCTCTGCGCAGACAGATACCATCAAGACATTAATCATTTCGGAGGCACTTCTGTTCCGAGCCGATGAAACATACCTCGAGTTGACCAACATGGGCGAAGAACCAATTGAACTGAGTAATTTTAAAATTGGTGAGTGCGGACCATGGGCAGGACCCTATTTTGACGGAACAAACGAAGCTTGGTTGCCGGAGAAACTACTTGCTCCCGGAGAATGTTTTGTAATTGCATCTGTTATGGACTTTACTGAAAAGATGCACCCGATTGATCCCGATCATTTCGGAGAGCGTGTAACCAAAAAAGAAATGTGGGACTTGGCCGATTGGCAAATTCACCATCGAGAAACCAATAGTATTCCTGGTATTGACAGCATCTCTCCAGATTATCAATTTATGGTACTTTGGGGAGGACGATCGGGCTGGTATCTTGAGCAACACCTTTCTGAAACAGATTCTGTTGTTGTTGATCAGGTTGGCGGTTTTTTTGATAACAATGGTTATAATTTTGACCAGGCTTATGATGTTGCCGGTGTTACTGATGCAACTGGAAATTCTGTATTGGTTCGCCGTTTTACGGTAAAACAAGGAAATACTACCTTCGTAACTGGTAATGACATTGCGGATTCGGAATGGATTCCTATACCTTTAGGACATGCAGATCTAGCTCCATATCGTACTCCGTATTGGACTGTTGGTAATCATGGCGATTATAACCTCGACGAAAACACATTGGTTTCTGATGTGGCTGATGTAGATTTAACAGGTAAAGTTATTACTGTACCATGGGGCACCAGACATTTTGATGACTTCATGAAAACATTCAATAAAACAGAAGGACTCGGCTGGTATTATCATTTGTCTGCAGCGCGTGAAGATTCAGCCTTTGTTTCAGCACGAACCGGTGACCAGATAACACTTTATGCTTGTGGTTTGGATGCCGATATTGAAACTTTTGACATTGTTGTTTCAGAACCTACTGCCGATGCCAATATTGTTATTCCTAAACTTCGTACACAAGCGAATGGATACTTTAGTGAAAATATGACAAACGGAAATGATGCCGTATATAAAGTAACAGTTGGTGCAGCCGGAATGGATTCCATATCAAATGGTTTATTTGGAATTGGTTTTGCAACTCGCGCCGACTCTTTATTAAAATATTTAGAAAAAGCACCAAAAGCAAGTTGGGAATTTGTTTGGGTTGATGGAGAAAAACGTACTGATGTAAAAACTGGTGATATTCTTAAAGTAACTGCCGAGAATGGAGCAACAAAAGAATATTATATTAAATGTGACAAATACAGACCTAGTCATGTTGCATATTTAAGTTCAGTTACATGGCCAGATATTCCCGAATGGCTAAAAGGAATTTTTGGTTGGAAAGGTGATACCATTCCAAACTTTGTAAATACTTCTTACAATTATAAAGTTCAAGTACCTCTGGGTGTTGATGGCATTCCTGCATTGACTGCAAAAGCGGAACAATTAAATGCTAAAGTTTCTG
>JBNKOT010000297.1:0-3413 GCA_050294855.1 Draconibacterium sp.
ATTCCTACGGTATAATAATACATCACCAATTTTTCATCGTCATGCTGCCGGGGATTAATATTCTGTTTACTGCAATTGTTGCTCCAACTTTTTTCTTTAATAGTTGCACTTAATTTGTCGAACTGTTCATTTACAATCAGCAGTAAAATATTCAGTACTGTTTTACCAAAATTTTTGCCATCAAAGGTATTCAATTTTGCGCAAACAATCTCCAATCCTGCGTATTTGGCATCGATAAATTCATTTACTTTTTTGAAAAAAAAATCAACTTATATAATCAAAAAATACTAGAAAGATTTTGCTGGCCTCGCGTATCACTATCAGGCCATTTTTGTAGTTGTGTTGAAATCAAAAAGACTTACACCGAATTTCTTCCGGCATTAATATTTCCGTATAACGATCGGGTTACAATTTTATCGTAACTCAACTTTACTTCCGAATTTTGTTCGATTTTCTGTAAAGCATATTGTTGAATCACCAACAAAGGCAACACAATTTTTTCCCTTATTTCAATCGAACTTCTTGATATTAATTCCTCTTCCATTAAAATGGTATAATCTGAAATTAACAGTACCATTTCTTTTGCCAACATGTATTCGTCAAATAAAATATACCAGAAATCTTTGTATTCCGGATCGTTGGCAATATAACGAGTTAATTCGAAATTACATTTCGACAAAGACATCATACTGTTCAAAATCAACGCTTTAAAATAAGGGACTTCTTTAAACAAATGTTTTAGGTTTTCAATATTTCCCTGATCAACTAACATTTTTAGTGCTGTACCGATTCCAAAATATCCGGGAACATTTTGTTTTAGCTGACTCCACGATCCCACAAAAGGAATGGCTCTTAAATCCGAAAGTTCGAGTTTTTCTTTGTTGCTGCGTCGTGCCGGCCGGCTACCAATATTGGCTTCGCTGTAGTATTTTAATGTACTTTTATTTTCAAGATACGGTATAAACTGCTGATGATGTTTTAGTTCGTTGTATTTCTCGAAACTCAATTTTCCCAATTGTTCGATCAACGCCCGCGACTCTTCGTCAATAATGTTTTCTTTGTCGAAAATGGTATGCGACAATCCGGCAGTTATCAACTGTTCGATGTTGTTTACAAAATGCTCAACCGTTCCATACTTACTTGTAATCGTCTGTCCCTGAATGGTTAACTGAATTGCATGGTTGGCAATATTCTGACTTTGCGAAGCATAAAACCGATGAGTTTTACCGCCGCCACGCGCGGGTGGTCCACCTCGTCCATCAAAAAAGATGGCTTTAATATCGTAGTCGTTACAAACGGCCGACAGGTTTTCTTTTGTTCTAAAAATAGACCAGTTGGCCTGCAAATAACCACCGTCTTTTGTTCCGTCGGAAAAACCAAGCATTACAGTTTGTGTATTGTTGCGGCGCTGAACATGGTCGCGATATTTTTCAATTTCGAAAAGTTCGCGCATAATATGTTCCGAATTTGCCATACCTGCCATCGACTCAAACAACGGAATAATATCCATTTTTATTTCGTCTTTTCCCCAGCTGCACCAACGTAAAAGACCGTAAACAAAAAGCACCGAAAAAACATCTTCAGAATTACTGATGATGTAACGGTTGCAACCTTCTTCGCCATTTCGCTCCTGAATTTGTTGAAGCTGTGCAATCGTACGAATGGTGTCTTTTATCAACTCGTCGTTATAATCGTCGACATTCACCTGCAAATCTTCAAAAAGAAGGATCGAAATTAATTCATCGCGCTCCAGTTCGTCGATACTGTTTTCGATCCGTTTGTTTTGTTTAAAAATCGCTTCAACCGTATTTAAATGAACCGTGTGGTTTTGCCGGATATCGAGCACGGCAAAATGTATTTTAAATATTTTTACCTTGTCGATCAGGTCATCCAAATCGTCGAGGTATAAACTGCTGTATTTTCTGATGAGAATTTCGCGAATCTGGTGAAGCGGATTGATAATATTGTCGAATGCTACAATTTTTGAAGGATCGAATAATGCCGGATAAATTTCGGTTCTCAACTGATCAATCAACTCTTCCACGCCACGAAACGATAATTTTTGTTCAAGGCTTTTAATGTCTTGGTAATAGCATTTCATCAATGTCATCCGCAGTTCGTCGGCCACATTCATTGTAGTTTCAGAAGTAACAAAAGGATTTCCATCGCGGTCGCCGCCCGGCCAAAATCCCAACTCAATAATATTATGATTATCAAAACTAGTGCTGGCTAGGTTTTTACGGATATCGGCATACAATTGCCCCACTGCATCGTAATACACATTCCGAAGAAAATAGATAATGTTTTGTGCCTCTTCGAAAGGTGTTGGTTTTTTCGAATTCAGCAAGGATGTTAATCCCAGCTGTTGCAATTTGAGATCAATTTTACTGATAGCATTTTTGGTAATCAGGGTTTTTAATTTGGCGATAATATCCAGAACAGCCGGTGCATAAAATTGTGTAGGGTGAGCGGTAAAAACAATTCGCGTGCTAAATGTAGAAAGCCGCTCTATGAGGGCATCTCCTTTTTTATTGTTCTTGAGTAAGTGAATATAATCTTTTAGCGTAAGTTGATTATCGACCGTTACCAATTCCGAAAAAGCGGCGTCTTCAACACTGTCGTACAAAACAATTTGCCGTTCGATGTACTGAATCACCCGAATCATAAAATCGATTTTCTCTTTTTCGCTTTTTAAATTGGTATGAATCTGAAAAAAAGATTCGATAATTTCGAGCGGACCTTTTCCTTCTTTCAAACCCTGTTCGCACGACTGGTTGAGCAAAGGAATGAGAATACCAATATTAGTGATTCCACGAAACGGCAGATTTAAAAATAAGCTGTTGTAGAGATTAAACTTATTTTTTACCAGTTTTTCAAATGCTTTTGTTGCCGACAAATTCTTCATATTCAGTATTCTTATAGACTGTTTTTCCTTTGTTCAATTTCGATTTTATCCTTCCAAAATTTTTGTTAATACCGTTTTCGTAGGCTTTCCCGACATCAACTCTGGAAAAATATCAACAATTATTGAGTCTATTGGTTTAGTAAATTTAATCGATTCATTTATCTACTCAAACAATATGTTGAACTTGTGACAAAATTCTATAAATCGACCATGTTCGCTTCCGATCAAAATATAACAATAGCATTTTATCTCATCCAACCTTCTATTACATAATTGTTTTCGCAGAGTTTGCTTTCGTCGGCTTCATTTTCGGGCTGAAACCAGACTTCGAAGCGATTAATGCCACGAAGAAAAAAAGGAAGTCAAAACACATGTAAAAACCAGGATTCAACATTTTATAAAAAGTACTTTTTGATTGGTTGTTTCATAAACGATGTTGCACTTTAATCACAATTTATCATTTAAAACAGAACATCGCCGAGTTGCATTATTGCCATAAAAATCTCAA
>JBNKOT010000298.1:0-2124 GCA_050294855.1 Draconibacterium sp.
TGGAGTATGCCGGGCTGAAAAAAAGCGTAGAATTTATCGGTATGGGCGAATCGATTCGTTTGTTGGCGGTCAAAGAAACGGATAAACCGGAAATGACTAAAGCCGAATTCCTGGAGAAATTGAAAGAGAAACGCCGGAAAAAAACGGAGGGGAAATGACACAAGAGTATCACATACCCGTTTTGGCCAGCGAAAGTATAGCAGGTTTAAATCTTCATCCCGATGCTGATGTGGTGGATGCCACTTTCGGAGGAGGAGGTCATTCCCGGCTTATTCTTCAAAGTCTTGGAAGTAATGGAAGACTATTTGCTTTCGATCAGGATGAAGATGCGGTTGGAAACGTGATAGACGACCACCGCTTTTTTTTTATACGACATAATTTTCGGTATGTAAAAAATTTCCTTCAGTTCCACGATGTAAAGAAGGTGGATGCAATTTTTGCAGATTATGGTGTTTCGTCGCACGAGTTTGATGTGCCCGAACGTGGCTTTTCGTTTCGTTTTGAAGGAGCCCTCGACATGCGAATGAATCGCGAAGCAGATAAAGATGCGGCCAAAGTAGTGAACGAATACAGTGAAGAAGAATTGAGATTGGTATTCAGAATGTTTGGCGAAATAAAAAATGCGGGTCGGCTGGCTTCGGTTATATGTAAAAAACGAGCAGAAAAGCCAATAAAAACAACAGTTCAATTAAAAGAGATAGCAGCAGAATGTGCTCCGCGAGCAACTGAAAATAAATACCTGGCACAGGTTTTTCAGGCCTTAAGAATTGAAGTGAACGAAGAAATGGAAGCACTCAAAGAATTTATGGAGGCAGCCAAAGATTTATTGAATCCCGGAGGAAGATTGGTGGTGCTCACGTACCACAGTTTGGAAGATCGCTTGTGCAAGAATTTTATGCGCTCCGGAAATTTTGAAGGAAAAGTGGAGAAGGATTTTTATGGGAACGTGATTTCGCCTTTTAAGCAGATCACGCGAAAAGTGGTAATTGCCGGAGATGAGGAGTTAGAAAGAAATCCGCGTGCGAGAAGCGCAAAATTAAGAATAGCTGAAAAAATATAATGGCCGAAAAAGCAACAAATACAAAAAAGAAGAGTGGAATGAAATCGTTTATCGGAGGAACGATTTTAACCGACGGACGGATTTCGAAGCAATTTCCGTTTTTGCTGTTTCTGGCTTTTTTGGCAATGCTTTTAATTGCAAACAGAAACTGGTCGGAGCGCACCATTCGTCAGATTGAAGTTTTGCAGGATACATTAGATGAATTACGATCGGAGTCGATTACGATGTCGGCAAATTTAATGGATGCGAGTCGCCCGTCGGAAGTGGCAAAAAAAGTAGAAGAGGCAAATATAGGGCTGGAGGAGCCGGTTAAACCTCCGCAAAAATTAATCATTAAAAAAGAAAAATAAGCGTGGGAATTCGCAAGACTATCATATCGCGCATTGCATTTGTTTACTTCATACTACTGTTGTTTGGAGCAGTTGTGGTAGTAAAAATGGTTTCTGTTCAGCAAATTAAAAACGACAGGTGGGCGCAAATTGAAGCCAACCTGAGTAAAAACACAATTATTGTTGAACCGAATCGTGGAAATATTTGTGCCGACGATGGAAGTGTGCTTGCAACGTCTGTTCCCGGATATTATGTCCGTATCGATTTGGCTGCCGAAGGTGTAAAAAAAGTATTCGCCAACGAAAGCGATTCGCTTGCTTATTATTTGTCGGCCATGTTTAAAGACGCTTCGAAACAACAATACAACCGAAAATTAAATCAGGCGTACCGGAGCGGAAATCGTGGTTTAATGCTCACTCCACGAAAAATCGATTACCTCGAACTTCAAAAAGTAAAAAACTTTCCGATTCTGCGCAGGGGGCGTTTTGGCGGTGGAATGATCGTTGAACAGGAAAACAAACGAATTACTCCGCTTGGTGTTTTGGCGTTGAGAACCATTGGCGGATTAAATAAAGGTGCGTACGGCGGTGTTCATGGTGCAATTGGTTACACCGGATTGGAAGGCGCTTACGAAACTTATTTAAAAGGAAACGATGGAATCAGCTACAAACAAAATCTTTCAGGACGCTGGGTAACCCGCACAGAAATTGAGCCGGAGGATGGAATGGATATCA
>JBNKOT010000299.1:0-2902 GCA_050294855.1 Draconibacterium sp.
TCTCCGTACGATGTAGAAAAACTGGTAAGTTATCCGATAGAAACTGCCATGAACGGACTTCCGGATGTGGCCGAAGTTCGATCCACTTCTCAGTTTGGATTGTCGGCAGTTACTGTTGAGTTCGACGAAAAAACCGATATCTTTTTTGCCCGGCAAATTGTTAGCCAACGTTTGCAATCGATATCCGACGAATTGCCGGCTGATGTTTCAAACCCTCAACTGGGCCCGATTACAACAGCACTCGGCGAAATCTATCAATACGTCATTCGGGGCGAAAATTATTCGCTGACCGAATTGCGCGAAATACAAGACTGGCTGATTGCACCGCAGTTAAAAGTAGTGAAGGGAGTTACCGAAATCAATTCGTTTGGAGGATTTGTAAAACAATACAATGTAATTGTTCAGCCCGGTCGTTTGCGTTTGTTCGATATTGGAATTTCGGAAGTAGTGGATGCCATTTCGAACAACAACAGTGTGTCGGGTGGTAATTTTCTGGAACACAATGGCGAGCAGTTTATCATTCGGGGATTTGGACAAATCAATAAAATCGACGACATTAAAAATATTATTGTCACCAATATCAACAATAAACCGGTGTTTATTCGCGATGTGGGAAGTGTAGAAATCGGGACACAAATTCGTCAGGGTGGAGTTACACAAGATGGTAAAGGAGAGGTGGTTACCGGAATTGTAATGATGTTGCGCGGAGGAAACGGTCGGAAAGTTATCGCCGCCATCGAAGAAAAAATAGATGCGATCAACACCAATTTACCAGAGGGAGTTAGTATCGAAAAATTTTACGACCAATCCGATCTGATTTCGCGAACAACAGAAACCATTTCAACCAATTTAATTGAAGGAGGATTTTTGGTGATTGTGGTACTCTTACTTTTGCTTGGCGAAATTTCCGGAGCATTAATTGTGGCGATGGTGATTCCGCTTTCGATGTTGTTTGCTTTTATCGGCATGCGCGAATTTGGGCTGGCCGCAAATTTAATGAGTTTGGGAGCAATCGACTTTGGAATGATTGTAGACGGCTCGGTGGTAATGGTCGAAAATATTGTGCATAAGCTGCAAACCGATAAAGGAAAAAACAAAGACCTTGTAATCCAAAACGCAGCACAGCAGGTTGCCCGTCCGATTTTTTTTGGTGTACTTATTATTTTAATGGTGTATGTGCCGATTATGACTTTCAGCGGAATGGAAGGAATTCTTTTTCGACCAATGGCAATAACCGTTGCAGCGGCAGTTTTGGGATCGCTTTTGCTCGCACTAATTTTTATTCCTGCTATTTCAGCAATAATTTTCCGTAAAGGGGTGAAAGTGCGAAAAAACAGGCTGATCAATTATTTGCGGCCGTTTTACGTGCGCGAACTTGGAAAATATATGGAACGCAAATGGTTTGTGGTGAGTATTGCCGCTGTTGTTTTTGGTGCTTCTATTTTTTTAATGTCGAAACTTGGGACTGAGTTTTTACCCGAACTTGACGAAGGTTCTATTCTGATTGAGCAGGTTCGAATGCCATCGGTTACCCTCGACGAATCGATTGAAAATGCCAACTGGCTGGCGGGGAAACTGGTTGAAAATATCCCTGAAATTCAAACAGTGGTTCCAAAAACCGGTCGTTCTGATTTAGCCAACGATTGGATGGGTGTGCATCAAACCGATGTGTGGGTGGTTTTGAAACCTACCGATGAATGGCGCGATGGACTTACAAAAGAGGACATTATTACACAAATCGAACCGTATTTGAAAACAGAACCCGGCCTGGTTTATAATTTTACGCAACCAATTGCGATGCGTGTCGACGAATTGACAAGCGGCGTGAAGTCGGATTTGGCGGTAAAAATATATGGCGAAGATCTCGACGAACTTAGCAGAATTGGTGAACGGATTTCAACGATACTTCCAACTCTGGAGGGTACTAACAATTTTTATGTAGAGCAGACGGTTGGTCAACCTTATGTTACCGTGGAAATTGATCGTGAAGCAGTGGCTTCGTTTGGATTAAATGTCGACGAAGTGCAGCAGGTGATCGAAGCCGGAATTGGCGGCATGGAAGTGGGGCAGCTCTACGAAGGCCAGCGGCGTTTTGGAATTGTGGTTCGTTATCCAAAAGACATCAGAAACGAATTACATAAAATACAGGATGTACCGGTGCATTTGCCAACCGGACAATTTGTACCGTTAAAACGTGTGGCGAAGATTGTTTTACAAGAAGGACCTCGCGAAATTCAACGAGAAAACGGATGGCGCCGACTCATTGTTGGAATCAATATTAAAGGAATTGATTTGGGAACCTACGTTGCCAATCTTCAAAACGAAATCAATTTAAAAGCAGAAATTCCTTCCGGATATTTTATCAGCTACGGTGGAACATTCGAGAACCAACAACGTGCAATGCGCCATTTGATGCTGGTTGTACCACTTTCAATTTTTATAATTATCGGTTTGCTTTACCTGAATTTTGGACGAATGAGATATGCCATTCTTATTTTGCTGAATTTACCTTTTGCACTTTCGGGTGGCGTTTTTCTGCTCTGGATGCGCGGAATGTATCTATCCATTTCGGCAAGTATTGGTTTTGTTGCCTTGTTTGGTGTTGCGGTGTTAAATGGAATTGTGTTAGTCGATCACATTAACGAAATACGAAAGGAGAATAAAACTGATCTTAAAAAACTAATACTCGATGGATCTGCCGACCGACTTCGCCCGGTTTTAATGACTGCCTTGGTTGCCAGTCTTGGATTTATTCCAATGGCTTTTAACACCGGTCCCGGTTCCGAAGTTCAACGTCCGCTGGCAACGGTAGTAATTGGTGGATTAATAACTTCAACCTTTTTAACTTTAATGGTTCTTCCGATTATTTATCACTGGATGGAAAAACCTCGAAAAAGAAAGA
>JBNKOT010000300.1:0-3886 GCA_050294855.1 Draconibacterium sp.
AACAACTCCCGCATTTTCGGAAGGTAAAATTATAATCCGCGGAGAGAATAATTTGTATTGTATCGGAAAATAAATTAGGATTGTCATTTCTACTGAAGGGAGAAATCTCATATTTGAAAAAGATTTCTCAGTCTTTCTTCCTTCGAAATGACACAAATTTGAAATGAACTGATGACAGAAAATACCCAAAATATAGACCAGATATTAAAGGAAAAAGGCACCACAAAAAAGAGTCTGATTCCAATTTTACAGGCCATTCAGAACGAATACAAATACCTGCCCAGGGAGGCTTTGAAATACATTGCCGAAACCACCGAAATTACTGCAGCCGATATTATGGGGGTTGCAAGTTTTTATTCGCAATTCCGTCTTGCTCCGGTTGGCGAACACATCGTAAAAGTTTGTGTGGGTACAGCCTGCCATGTAAAAGGAGCTGGTTTGGTTTACGATTCTTTTCGTCGGGAATTTAATTTGCCCGATGATGTGGAAACCAATGAATCGGGGAAATATACGCTCGAAAAAGTGGCATGTTTGGGCTGTTGTACTTTGGCTCCCGTTGTTCAGATCGACGACACAACTTACGGTCATGTGGCGCCCGATCAGGTGGGGCAGGTAATTGCAGATTTTGAGAGACAAAAAGGACGAAAAAAATCAAATAAAGCGAGAAAAGCAGATGGCTCAGAAATCAAAGGCGAAATAAGAATTGGTTTGGGTTCCTGTTGCGTGGCAAGTGGAAGTAAGGAGATTCAGGAGGAGGTTGAAAGTGTGGTAAACGAAAGTGGTTTGCGCGTCAATCTTAAACACGTTGGTTGTGTGGGAATGTGTCATCAGGTTCCGCTGGTGGAGATCGTTCCCAACGAAGGAGAACCAACTTTATACGCCAAAGTAAAACCCGAGGATGTTAAAAATATTGTTGAAAGTCATTTCGAGGCACCCGGGATTTTTGCGAAAACAAAAAATAAACTTTTAAGTCTTGTTGAAACCATTCAAACCGATAGAAACTGGGATGGCGTTCAACGCTACGAAATAAGTATGCGTGAGAAACCCGTGGCTTCGTTTTTGGGAAAACAAATTCCGATCGCTACCGAATATCGTGGAATCATAAATCCTTTAGATGTTGAAGAATACCTCAAAAGGGGTGGTTTTGCAGCTGTGAAAAAAGTGATAAATATGTCGCCCGATGAAGTAATCGATGAGGTGAAGAAAGGTGGAATTCGTGGTCGGGGAGGAGCCGGATTTCCAACCGGTGTTAAATGGGGTTTGGTTAAAAATCAAAAAGAAAAAATAAAATACATCATTTGTAATGGCGACGAAGGAGATCCTGGGGCATTTATGGACCGGATGCTTTTGGAATCTTATCCGTACCGAGTAATCGAAGGGATGATCATTGCTGCTTATGCCGTTGGTATTAATCAAGGATATTTTTATATCCGGGCAGAATATCCGCTGGCAGTAAAACGGATTCGTGAAGCACTAAAAATTTGCAAGGAACGAAATTACCTGGGTGAAAATATTTTGGGTAGTGGTTTTAATCTCGATCTGCAAATTTATGAAGGTGCAGGAGCTTTTGTTTGTGGCGAAGAATCGGCATTAATCGCATCGATCGAAGGGAACCGCGGATTTCCAAGAATACGTCCGCCTTTTCCCGCTGAAAGTGGATTGTGGGGAAAACCAACACTCGTAAACAATACCGAAACGCTTGCACAGATCTCCTACATTTTACGCGAAGGGTCGGATAAATTTGCAAACATAGGTACTTCAAAAAGTGCAGGAACAAAGGTATTTGCGTTGGCCGGAAAAGTGGCCCGTGGCGGACTCATCGAAGTTCCGATGGGAATTACCGTTAAACAGGTAATCGAAGAAATTGGCGGTGGAATTGCCAACAAACGAAAATTTAAAGCAGTTCAAATTGGTGGTCCGTCGGGTGGATGCATTCCGGCTGAACATGCCGATACTCCCATCGATTTTGAGTCGCTGAGCGAAATGGGAGCAATGATGGGATCAGGTGGTTTGGTTGTACTCGACGATACCGATTGTATGGTCGATATTGCCCGTTATTTTCTCTCCTTCACACAGGAAGAATCGTGCGGGAAATGCACTTTTTGTCGGGTGGGAACAAAACGCATGCTCGACATTTTAGACAATATTGTAAAAGGAAAAGGCAAACAAGGAGATATCGAAGAGCTGGAGCATTTGGCAGATTGGACGAAAAAAGGAAGTTTGTGCGGCTTGGGGAAAACTTCACCAAATCCGGTTTTGAGTACTTTAAAATATTTTAGAGAAGAATATGAAGCGCATATAAACGGCGTTTGTCCAACCGGAAAATGTACCGAACTTATTACTTATTCTGTGAACGACGATTGTATTGGATGTACTTTGTGTGCACAAAAATGTCCGGTGGATGCGATAGCGTTTACACCGCACGAAAAACATTCGATCGATACCGAACTCTGTATAAAATGCGATGCTTGCCGAGCCGTTTGTCCCGAAAATGCAATTGATGTGAAGTAGAGTTTCAAGTTGCAGGTTTCGGGTTACATGATTAAGAAGAAAAAAAGACAGGATGAAAGGTTTTAGAGACCTTGAAGTTTATCAGATGTCGTATAATTTGCCGATAAATTAAAAGATTTGAATTTGGACGTTAAAGTAGAAATGGTGGAAGAAGTTAAGATTAATTCTGAATGGTTTTAAAAAGTTAATTCTTGGCATTTAGCATCCTCGCAACAATTTTAAATGATTACATTAAAAATAAATAATACCGAAATTCAGGTTGAAGAAGGAACTTCAGTGATGAAGGCTGCACAACAAATGGGAATCGAAATTCCAAATATGTGCTGGCACGATGAGTTGGAGCATTTTACATCGTGTATGCTTTGTATGGTGAAAGACGAATCGAATGGAAAATTATTTCCTTCCTGTTCGGTAAAAGCGACCAATGGTTTAAACGTGGTAACCAACGACGATGAAATTCAGGAATCGCGAAAAACTGCATTGGAATTGTTGCTCAGCGAACATGTTGGCGACTGCGAAGCGCCTTGCCAGATTGCGTGCCCGGCACACATGGATATTCCCAAAATGAATCGTTTGATTGCTGCCGAGAAATTTGATGAGGCACTAAAAGTGGTCAGAAAAGACATCGCTTTACCTGCTGTTTTAGGACGTATTTGTCCGGCTCCATGCGAAGGCGCTTGTCATCGGAAAACAGTCGACGAGCCTGTTTCAATCTGTTTGTTAAAACGAATTGTTGGTGACGAGGGTAATGTAACAGCACTTCCTGCTATTGAAAAAAATGGAAAAAATGTGGCCGTAATTGGTGCCGGTCCGGCGGGTTTGGCTGCTGCTTATTATCTTCAGTTGAAAGGTGTTCAGGTGAGTTTGTTTGATAAAAACGATAAAGCCGGTGGTTTGCTTCGCACTTCGCTTTCCGAGGAAGTTTTGCCGATGGATGTTTTGGACAAAGAAATTGATTTGATTTTAAAAACCGGTGTTGAATTTCGGGGAAGTCAGGAAATAAATGCAGATGATTTTAATTCACTAAAAAATGATTTTGATGCCGTAATTCTGGCGTCGGGAAAAATCGAAGAAAATTCAGAATTATTTGGATTAGCTGCCACTCCAAAAGGAATTGTTGCCGACAAAAATACGTACGAAACATCGGATAGAAAAGTATTTGCCATCGGAAATGTGTTGCGTTCTTCGAGGTTGGCTGTGCGTTCTGTCGGACAAGGGAAAGAGGTAGCTTTTTCGGTGATGCAATATTTTAATCAGCAAGAAATTAAGGGCGAACCACGAATCTTTAATTCAAGGTTTGGTCGCTTGGTGGCCGATGAATTTGCCGAGTACATTAAAGAATCACTTAAGGGAAAAAGGATATTTCCGGCAACCG
>JBNKOT010000301.1:0-2575 GCA_050294855.1 Draconibacterium sp.
ACTCAGGGAGTTGGACTATCATTCAAAGAAGAATATAACTCTTTGCACGACCTCTTAAAAAAAATAAAATCGATTTTTAAGAAAAAGAATTAGTGCTACTCAAAAAATAATTCAGATATTTTTAAAATAACATAAGAAAAACTGAAATAAAACTTTTTATTCTTGAAGCGGAAATATACTTTTGCCTTTTCTATTCTTAAAACTAAATTCAAAATTCTGACACTATGTTTATATTAATGGTTGTTGTATTTGTTCTGGGCTACACAGCAATTGCCCTGGAACATCCTCTCAAAGTGGATAAAGCGGCATCGGCTTTAATTATTGGCTCACTGGTTTGGGTTCTTTACATGTTAGGAGCCGAAGATATTTTACACATGGGCTTTAGTCCGTCGTGGGCAGCATTTATGGCTGCACATCCCGATGCCCATGGTATTCATGCTATTCACGAATTTATTGTTGAAGGCGAAATCATTCACCATTTGGGCGAAATCAGCGAAATTTTATTTTTCCTTTTGGGAGCAATGACCATTGTTGAAGTTGTAGATCAGCACGAAGGTTTTAAAATTATTACCGACAAAATTAAAACCACAAACAAAATAAAACTGCTTTGGATATTAAGTTTCCTCACCTTTTTTATGTCGGCATTACTCGACAACCTGACTACTACAATTGTGATGGTTGCCTTGTTACGTAAATTAATCGACGACAAAGAAACCCGTTGGTTTTTTGCAAGTATGGTTGTTTTAGGCGCCAACGCAGGTGGAGCGTGGTCGCCAATTGGCGATGTTACTACCATTATGCTCTGGATTGGCGGACAAGTTACCGCTGCCAAAATTATTATCGGTGTAATTATACCAAGTTTGGTTTGTATGATTGTTCCATTGGCAATTCTTTCGTTTACCATGAAAGGAAACGTAACCCGACCCGACGTAAAAGATACGGAAAATGGATTTACCACAGCAAGAGAAAGAATGATCATGTTGATTTTGGGCGTCTCAGGATTGCTTTTTGTTCCTATATTTAAAACGGTTACACATTTGCCTCCTTATATGGGAATGTTATTGTCGCTTGGTATAATCTGGGTTATCGGCGAAATCATTCACAAAGACAAACCAATTAAAGTTAAAAAGAAACTAAAGGTGGTAGCTATTTTGCAAAAAGTTGATGTACCTACCGTACTTTTCTTTTTAGGAATTCTTTCAGCAGTTGCAGCACTGCAGTCTGCCGGACACCTGAGTATTTTGTCGACGTACCTAGACGACAATCTTGGAAACGTTTATTTAATTGACTTGGCTATTGGCGTACTTTCATCGATTGTCGACAATGTGCCATTGGTAGCTGGTGCAATGGGAATGTATCCTGTTACCGAGGCCACTGCAATTGGAAGAGAAGCACTGTTTATGCAAGACGGTGTTTTCTGGGAATTTTTAGCCTACACTGCCGGAACAGGTGGTAGCATGTTAATTATTGGCTCTGCTGCCGGTGTTGCTGCAATGGGGCTCGAAAAAATCGATTTTATCTGGTACATGAAAAAAATTACTTTACTCGCGCTCGTAGGATATTTGTCGGGTGCAGCGGTATACTTTTTAATGTTTGGCCTTTAACCTATTAAAATCAAATTGTTCATAACTATACAGTTTGCTCGTGTTCAATAATGAATGCGTGATAAAATAATCTTATTTTTGCGAGGTATAATATTTACTATTATACCTCGTTTGTTTTTATGATTTTAATGCTTAAGAAATAAAATTAAATACCCATGTTAAAACTTTTAATGATACAGACCAATGCGGCCGCCGCGATGGATACACTTGCTACCGAACCGGATGGCATCTCTACAAAATTTATCGATATGGCCATCAAAGGCGGATGGATCATGATTCCGATTATTGCTTTATCGGTTATTGCCGTTTACATTTTTTTTGAGCGATATTTTGCCATTAAAAAGGCCAGTAAATTCGATTCCGGATTACTCGAAAAAGTAAAGGTTTACATTACAAGTGGCAAAATCGATGCTGCGATTGCTCTTTGCCGAAGCAGCTCAAACCCGGCTTCGCGCATGATGGAGAAGGGAATCAGCAGAATTGGTCGTCCGTTGGCAGATGTAAACGCTGCCATCGAAAATGTTGGAAACCTCGAAATTTCGAAACTCGAAAAAGGATTGCCAACACTTGCATCGGTTGCAGGTGGAGCACCAATGATTGGTTTCCTTGGAACTGTAATGGGAATGATTCAGGCTTTTTACGACATGTCGAATGCCGGAAACAATATTGATGTTACTTTGCTTTCTACCGGAATATATCAGGCAATGGTAACAACGGTTGCTGGTTTAATCGTTGGTATTATCGCTTACTTTGCGTACAACATTTTAGTTGCGAATGTCGAAAAAGTGGTTTTCAAAATGGAGGCAACCACTTCTGAATTTATGGATTTACTAAACGAACCAGCTTAATACCATCCAATGGCACTAAAACGTAGAAATAAAGTAAATGCCGCATTTAGCATGTCGTCGATGACCGATATTGTATTTTTATTGCTTATTTTCTTTATGGTAACATCGACATTGATTGCGCCT
>JBNKOT010000302.1:0-10856 GCA_050294855.1 Draconibacterium sp.
CACATGCGCTACGATTCTGTATTCAGAAACACACCATCGAGTAATTTCTATTATTCCATTTTAAACAAATACCAGGTTCCCGATTCGGTTTTTGAAAAATCGTTAATTTACTATGCAAGTAAGCCAAAACATTTTGAGACGATGTACCGAAAGGTAATGACCAAACTCAGCGAAATCGAACAGGAATATTCAGGAAGAAAAAACGAACTACTCGACCTGGAATCGGAAAAGTAGTAGCTGTGAGAAAAATAGCCGCAACATATATTTTCCCCGGCAACCGTCCACCAATAAAAAACGGAATTCTTATTTGCAAACCCGATGGAACCATTGTTGACATTGTTGACCATCATGGTAAACTAAAAGAGGAATCGGGAATGGAATTTTACAGCGGAATTTTAACTCCCGGATTTGTAAATGCACATTGTCATCTGGAGTTTTCTTATTTGCACGGGAAAATTACAGAACACAGCGGTCTTGGCAGTTTTATCGGGCAAATCAATCGTTTGCGAAACGAAGAAAAAGAGCAAGTCGAAAAATCGATACAGGTAAACGACCGAAAAATGTGGGCAGCCGGAATCGCGGCTGTCGGCGATGTTTCTAATTCAACTTTAACGCTCGAAACCAAACAAAAAAGTCGCATTTTCTATCATACTTTTGTCGAGTCGTTTGGATTTCATCCAATCCGGGCCGACAAATCATTTCAAACCGCACAAGCTGTTTTTGCCGCATTCACCGAAAAGAAATTGAGTGCTTCCGTTGTTCCGCACGCACCATATTCAGTTTCCGATACTTTGTTTGAAAAGATTATTACTGAAGCAATAAAAACCAAAAGTGTTTTAAGCATTCATAATCAGGAAAGTGAAGCCGAGGCTGAGTTTTTCAAAACCGGAACCGGATCAATTGCCGATCATTTACACAAAAACTTAAAACTCGATATTTCGCATTTTCCCCCGGGCGAAAAAAGTCCGCTGACCACAATTCTCAAACATTTACCTTTACAAAATCGCTTGCTTTTCGTACACAACACCTTCACCAAAAAAGAAGATTTAGAAGAAATCTGTAAAAACCGTTCGCACCGAAACACACATTTTGTACTCTGTCCGAACTCCAATCTTTTTATCGAAAATCAACTTCCACCCCTTTCTCTTTTTCAAAATGAAAGGTTAAATATTTGCCTCGGAACCGACAGTCTGGCTTCGAATCACCAACTTTCAATTTTGGCTGAAATGATTACACTTCAACAAAATTTTGAAGACATTGAACTTTTGGCATTGTTAAAATGGGCAACAATTAATGGTGCAAAAGCTTTGGAAATCGAAAATCGTTTTGGAAGTTTTGATGCCGGGAAACAACCGGGAATAAACCTGATTAGCGGAATCGATTTAAAAAGCATGAAACTAACAAAAAGCAGCCGGGTGAAACGGTTGATATGATTTTAGTTATGTGTTATTCTGGTTGAGATAAAAAAGTTGTGAGTTATCTTTCAAGCGATTTCTTCTGCTATGAGTGGAAATGACAGTCACTAAATACAATTCAATTCATCTTTACTTTTATCTTTGTGGCACAATAAAAATTATGGCAACATTTCTTTTCGATAAAATTATTTTTGGCCCGGTAAAAAGCCGGCGACTGGGTGTTTCTCTGGGAATAAATTTATTGCCCACCAATGTAAAAGTTTGTTCGTTCGACTGCATTTATTGCGAGTGCGGCTGGACACCCAAAAAGTACGAGGAAAAAGCGAAGTTACCAGGCCGGACCGATGTGCGCGAAAAACTGGAAGCAATGTTAATAAAAATGCGCGCCGAAAAACAGTTGCCCGATGTAATTACTTTTGCAGGAAATGGCGAGCCCACGCTTCATCCCGAGTTTGCAGGAATTATCGACGATACCATTCAATTGCGCGACAAAATCACTCCAAACGCCCGGATTGCTGTTTTATCGAATGCCACAATGTTGCATAAAAAACCGGTTGTAAATGCGCTGCTCAAAATTAAAGACAACATTCAGAAACTCGATTCGGCTTTTGAAGAAACGATAAAACTGATGGATTGCCCAAATGGAAATTTCGATTTAAATAAAGTGGTGGAGCAACTGATTGCTTTTAACGGAAAAGTAATTATCCAAACCATGTTTGTGCGTGGCAGTTTTAAAGGAAACACAATTGATAATACTACCGAAAAAGAAATTTCGGCCTGGCTCGAACTGATCAAAAAAATAAATCCCCTGCAAGTAATGATTTACACCATTGCAAGGGATACACCAATCGAAACACTCGAAAAAGTGCCGATTAAAGATTTAAATTTAATTGCCGACCGGGTTAAAAAACTCGGAATCGACATTCAGGTTTCGGGATAATTACAACGTTGTTTTATACCATTCCGAGCTTTTCCCCATCCAACGAATACCGGCAACAAATCCTTTAAGTTTTAGCAAATCATTGCTTTCTAACCAAGCGTAACAATCGTAAGTTTTTCCCGACTTGGGATCGTATATCGAACCTTCTATCCACTCATTGTCTTCAGCATCGAACACAAATCCACTCAAAATCTGCAATCCAACAAGCGAACGATCGCGCAATTCTTCTTTCGGATTTTCGTCGTCTTTTGGAGGCAAACCATTTTCATACTTTTCCGGAATCATATAAACAATTGTTCCGATATATTTTCCGTCAACTTTTTTCACTTCAATTTTAGTTGTTTTTTCTTCGTTCCACCAAATACCAACAATTTTATCGGCTTCCTGAGCAATGCTCGCCAAAGAATAAACTCCGAGGAAAAATAGAAGAATTAGTTTTTTCATAATGATCATGTTTTTTATTCGGATTAAATATATAAATATTTGAAATTCATGCCTTACTTCCTTCAACATTTTTTTTTCGGTGAAGAACGTTAAATCTTTAGTTTAAAGAAAAATGCAGCTCGCATAAAACCAGTCGATCCTTTTTGTTGTTCTATTTTAAAAAGAAACAATGAACATCCAGAAAAGAATACTTCCAGCCCCAATTTATATTGTTTCCGGTGGTCGTGGAATTGCAGGCAATAATTTGGTGCAATCGCTGTTAATTCAATACCCCGAGAACGATGTTCCGGTTGAAATAGTACCACACGTTTCGACCGAAGACCAGGTTTTTGATACGATTATGCGAGCAAAAACCGATGGTGGTTTAATTGCACACACCATGGTAAATCACGATTTGCGGATTAAAATAAACGAAATCTGTGAGGAATTCAGCGTTCGAGTTATCGACCTGATGGGAAGTCTGGCCGATTATCTGGATGAAAACCTCGACGTAGAACCTTTAAAACATCCGGGTCTTTATCGTGAATTAAATCATCAGTATTTCGACCGAATCGAATCGATAGAATTTACACTCTCGCACGACGATGGGATGAGTTTACAGCGATTACAGGAAGCCGAGATCATTTTAACCGGTGTTTCGCGGGCAGGAAAAACTCCGCTGAGTGTTTACCTTGCAATGTATGGGTGGAAAGTGGCCAATGTTCCGCTGGTGAATGAAATTCAACCTCCGGAAGAATTGTTTAAAGTTGATCCAAAGCGTGTTTTTGGATTGCACATCAACGCCGGACAATTAATTGCACATCGTAAAAAACGTTTGCTGGGTTGGAATAATCATCAAAACGATTCGTACATCAACGAAAAAAATGTTCGCGACGAAATCAGAAAAGCAATGTTTGTTTTCGACAGAGGCGGTTTTACGGTTATAAATGTTTCGAATAAACCCATCGAAAGCACTGCAAACGAAATTCTTAATATCATGTCGAAACGCTTTTCTTATCGGGGAAGAAAACTGGAATCACCCTATCACAATCAGAACGATAAAACATAAAATTGATAGCTACAACAACACGAAACAAATAACAATGTGTTGAGTTTACCCGATTCTAAAAACCTTTGGAATAAATGTATTCAAGGGGTTTTTTTATGTTTTTATTTTGACCACAAGTTTTTCGAAAAATATGTGTCTTACTTTCAATTAAAACAAATACAAAACACTTATTGAAACAATAGACAGTTTTTTATGAAGCTTGCAAGCACCAAAATAATGAAACTTGTTGTGCTTAAAACGGGCAAAAATTGCTACATTCAATTGATGTAACTATTATGGAAGAAACCCTGATTATACAAGAACTACAAAAGGGCAACGAAATTGCATTCAAGCAGTTTGTCGATCATTATCAACAACAGGTTGTAAATACTTGTTTCGGAATGGTGCGAAATTCTGAGGATGCACAAGATATTGCACAAGAAGTTTTTATCGAGGTCTTCCGGTCGATTCATAAATTTAGAGCCGATGCTAAGATTTCGACCTGGCTCTATCGTATTTCGGTTAATCGCTCGCTCAATTTTATTCGCGACAATAAAAAAATCAAATGGTTTCAGTCGTTCGAAGACAAAGTTGAAAGCAACATCAAGCAGTTTAAAAAACTAAAAAATTCACAAAGCGACCAGCCCGAATTTGAAATGGAAAACAAAGAACGCGGAATTATTCTTCAGGAAGCCATTAACAGTTTGCCCGATAATCAAAAAATCGCTTTTTCGCTCAGTAAGTACGAAGAATTATCGTACCAGGAAATCTCAGAAATCATGGATCTTTCCATTTCTTCGATAGAATCTTTATTACACCGGGCTAAAAAAAATCTTCAGAAAAAATTGTATAAATGTTATAAAAATAAGTGCTTTTAAACGCAAGTTTTAACGAAATAATGTGTCATAATAAAAACAAACGGGAAAAATGAAATGCAAAACAATACATAAAAATTTAATCTTCTTTCTCGACAATGAATTGCCGGCTGAAAAAATGAAACAAATTCGTTTGCACATCGACGAATGCGACGACTGCCAACAATTTTTAAACGAAATGAAAGTAACTTTCGGAGTGTTCGAAGAACAGCAAAAACCCGAAATCAACCCATTTTTTTATACGCGTTTAAAAGCCAAACTCGACAATCAAGCCGATAAAGAAAAAGATTTTGCACGGTCTTCTGTTTTTACCAGGGTTCTGCAGCCAGCTTTATTTTCGATTTTGCTGGTAATTGGAATATATTCAGGACTAAAAATCGGACAGATTCAGCCCAATAATAATTTGGATAATACGGTTGCTGAACAGGAATTAATCCCTTTTTTAAATGAAATGGGAAGCGAATCGATCGAAACATTTTTAATGGAATAAGCTATGATAAAACAAACTACATATCGCACGCTGATTTGGATTATCGTTATTTTATTTGCAACAAATTTATCGATGGGAGTTTCTTTTTTATACCACAAATACCAGGATAAAATAAGGGCCGAACAAACTGAAATTCAGAAAATTGAAATGCCCGCACAGCAGCGCACCCGTTTTTTTAGAGAACAATTAAATTTAAGGCAAGACCAGATTGAACCCTTCCGAAATTTAAACCGGGATTACAACTGGAAAGCACGACAAATTGCCAATGATTTACAGACCTTACGAATTGAAATGGTTGCCGATTTAGGTGCGAAAAATTCGAACCAATACGAACTCGATGAAATTTCCAATAAAATTGGAGAATTACATGCTGAACTAAAAAAGGTAACCATTGCATATTATCTTGATATGAAGAAATTATGCGACAAAGATCAGCAGGAGAAATTGAATAATATTTTCATGTCGGTTTTAAAAACAAAAGGAGAAGTTTCGATCCCTCAACAAGGGGGATGGCGAAACAGAGGAATAAAATAAAAACATCAATTTAAATTTATTATCATGAAAACTAGTAAGTTACAAAAGCTTGCCTGGGCATTCTTTGCCCTAACATTAACAGCAACAACCGTTTTTTCGCAAGGAAGAAACAATGGAAACAGGAATTTTCAAAACAAAGACATTATTTGTTTGGAACAAATTTCAGAGTTGAGCGAACAGCAAAAAACACAAATCACGGCGATGGAAAAAAGCCATCAGGAAACGATGGATAAATTTCGTAAAGAACGACGATCGACCACCAATTTGCTTGAAAAAAATGAGATTCGGGGAGAAATGTTAAAGTCGGTTGAAACGCATCGAAACTCGGTTAAAAATCTACTCACCGAAAACCAGCAAAAAGAATACGATTTATTACATGCCAGTGGGAAAAATTCCAAGTATAGATATCAATCCAACAGATGTAAAAATCAGAAGAACCAGGGAAACCGGGTCGGAAACAAAAAGGGGAAAAACAAAAATGGCTGCTATGGCAATCAATCAGGAAAACAAAACAGAAATCAACGAGGAAACCAGTCCTCCAATTCATAAGTCCAGAAAACAAAACATTTTAATTTAAAAATTAGAAAAATGAAAACAATTCAAAAAGTCAGTATTTTAAGTTTAGCGGTAATTGCCCTTTTATTTGCCGCTTGTTCCGAATCAATAAATGGAGTCGACGAAACCATTACTCTTGCAGAAGCTGAAGCTGAAAAAAGCGCAGAAACCTTTAGTGATCCGAGCGATAGTTGTACTTTTACCGGAACACTTTCGGAGGCAGAAATCGATGGTTTAATGGAAATGCGAGAAGAAGAAAAACTCGCCCACGATGTTTATGTTAAACTTTTCGAAGTTCACGAACACCCGGTTTTTAATAACATTTCGAAAAGTGAAACAGCACATACTTCGGCTGTGTTATATTTAATAAACGGCTACGATTTGGAAGATCCGGCACTTTCTGTGGAAGGTGAATTCAGCAACCCTCTATTTAACGATTTATATGAACAATTAACCGAACAAGGTTCGGCCAGTTTGATCGATGGATTAAAAGTTGGTGCATTTATCGAAGAATACGACATTAACGATTTACAGCATCTGCTTGCCGAAGTTGAAAATGAAGATGTAAAAAGAGTGTATGAAAACCTGCTTAGAGGATCGACATTTCACCTGCGTGCCTTTACGGCTGTTCTTAAAGCTCAGGGAGTTGTTTACGAACCCGAAATTTTATCGGCAGAACAATACCAGGAAATACTTAACTCCGAAGAAGAAATGGAAGAAGAAACTGAAACCGTTACTTTCACTCCTCCTGAAGGGTGTACCGGAACCGGACCGAATGCGTAATTGCGAAAACAGAATATCAAAGGAAGGCCGGGCAAAATCGCCGGGTCTTCCTTTATCAACCCATTTAGTTGTAACTTAGTAGCTACCAAATTCAACCAATTCAAGACTTATTATCATGAAAATTCAAAACAGCATCCTAATTTTTATTCTTCTGTTTTCAGTGTCGGGTACATTGTTTGCAAAAAAAATAGAAGTAAACGAAAAAGAAGGCATACAAATTATGCGTGAAGACGAAAAGCTGGCACACGATGTTTATCAGTTTTTTTCGGAAAAGTGGGAACTCCCCATTTTCGGAAATATTTCGTCGAGCGAAACCCGGCATTTTGAAGCCATCGGTTTTTTAATGGAAACCTTCGAAGTTCCCGATGTGGCAAAAAAAGAATCCGGAGCATTTTACAATCCTGAGTTGCAACATTTGTACGACTCTTTAACAACAAAAGGGAGCGAGTCGCTCGAAGCGGCATTAAAAGCCGGTGCCTACATCGAAGAAGTAGATATTGCTGATTTACAGCTTCATTTACAAACTGCAGAAAACGACACTGTAAAAATGGTGTACGAAAATTTATTACGCGCTTCGGGAAATCATTTGCGGGCATTTTCACGTCAATTGAGCAACCGTAACATTGATTATTCGCCGGTTGTTTTGGAGGCCAAAACATATCAAACAATTCTTGAAACACCGCATCAAAAAGGAGGTGGCAACTGTATTGTGTCACAAAATAATGCGGCAGGAAATGGCCGAAAAGGTAAAATGCGACGCCACCGAGGACGAAACAATAAATAACATGAAAACAAAAAGACTACCACTACCCGATTTATTAAAAGGGTTTGCGGTTTTTTTAATCGTACCGGTTCATATTCTCGAATTATTTATCGATTACCCAGGCAGAGAAAGCGTGTTTGGCAAAACTCTGCTATTTCTGGGTGGACCAATTGCCGTTCCGGTTTTTATGGTGGTGATGGGTTATTTTATGGCTAAAAACAAAAAATCGTTATCGGAGAATTTACTCCGCGGAATTAAGGTTTTTGTTGTTGGTTTATTGCTGAATATCGGGTTAAATTTTAATTTATTGCTTAAGATTTGGTTCTCCGATTGGCCCTATAATCCGCTTGAATATATTTTTGGTGTCGATATATTATACCTGGCTGGACTTAGTATTTTGGTAATTTCTGTGCTGAAATTGCTTAAAAAACAAGAGGCAATTTTTGCCCTGATTTTTGCTGTTTTAGTTCTTTTACTGACAGCTTTTATGAACCAAAAATTAATGGTTCCCGAACGAAATTATATTTTCCCGTTTATCGCAGGAGCTTGGTCGTGGTCATATTTCCCACTGTTTCCGTGGCTGGCTTATCCATTAATTGGTTTTATATTTTTCTTTTGCGAAGAAAAAATAATGCATTTCTTTTCAAGCCAAAAAATACTTTCTTCCATCCTTTTATCGGCCATTGGAATTTTGATACTTTCCTTTGCTAAACCGGGCTTTGAATCAACAATTAAACTCGAATCGTATTATCATCATACTTTTTTGTATTCACTTTGGGCGCTTGGGATTATAATTCTGTGGAGTTTATTTTTAAGGTTTCTACTTCAAAGATTCCCAGCTACTCTTCCCGGGAATTTTTTAATCTGGCTTGGAAAAAACATTACCCTTTTTTATGTCATTCAATGGTTGATTATCGGAAACATTGCCACCGAAATTTATCAAACACAAACCATCGAATCTTATATTTTCTGGTTTGCCGGAATATTTATAACCACAGTGCTAATTACGCGTTTACTCGAAAAAACAAAGATTAAGTTAGCGTAAAATACCCGACAAAATTTTATCGGATTATCAACTTTTTTGATGGTGTTCTGTTTGTGCCGTATTCAATAAAATAAAGATAAACACCAGCTCCAAACTGAGAAACATCCAGCTCTAAATAATCGGTGTGATGATCGACTACAAACTGATCAACAGCACGTCCGTTATTATCGAGCAAATGCAATTTTCCGGTAGCAACAGTGCCGGGCAATTCGTAGGCAACTTTTACCTTTTGTTTGGCCGGATTTGGGAAAGCATTCAATAAAATATCCGGTGTTTGTTCATTCAAGTATTTTGCAGAAACCACGGTCCCGGGTAAATTATAAATGTTGGTCCACACTTTTTCAGGGAAAATTGAAAAGTCGTAACAATACGAAAAAAGTTTGTAGGTGTTTTCGTCGGTTTTATTGACGTAATTGTACAAAGCTCCATCGATAAATTGCAGCTGCGAACCGTCTTCATTAATAATTTTACTGTCGTATTCGTAATACGCCGAATTCGAATTGTATTTATAAAATGTGCAAAGGAGCTCTATTCCTGAGTCAGAATCAAAAAGTTTTTCAGAAATAAATTTGATGTCTGAAAGAAAATAGCCATTTGGAACACCGCAGTTAATCGTTTTTAACAACGAATGGTCGATGTTATAAATTCTGCACTGACCATTCGGAACATCCATCAAATAATATTTGTAGCCCAGCGTTTCGAGTTTAACCACCGAGGTAGAATAATAGTAGGTGTGATTGAGCGATACCTGTGCAAATACTGAAGCAAAAAGCAATATAAAAAGTCCGGTAAAAGTTAGTTTTTTCATGATTTTGGGTTTTCAAAATTTAAATTATTTGATCAGTTGCAGTCCTTCGTTTGCAGAGGCATCGTTCGGACTGTATAATTTTACTTTATTAAAAAGCACTTTTGCCTGACTGTAATTTCCAAGAAAATAAGAAGTCCAGCCGAGCATGAGTAATCCGTCGTATCCAAAGGGATAAAGATCGACCACCTTTTTAAAGAGTGGATCAGCTTTTTTATAGTCTTTTCGTCCGTAATAAACCAAACCAAGTCGGTATAAAGCCACCGAATTATTCGGACTTATTTCCAGTATTTTATTGTACAAACCAATTACTTCGTCCCACCGTCCAAGTGCAGCCAGTGGCAGTATTAAACCAAAGCGAGCTTCTTCCGAATAGGGTTTCAGTTTTTGTGCAGTACTGTAAAATATGATCGATTCATCGAAAAGTCCGGCGTTGTAATTTAACCACCCCAATCTCAGATTCATTTCGTACGACGAATCATCCAAAATCTTTTTTAAATCGTCGGCCGCTGCTGAAAAATCGCCCGTTTTTTCGTGTTGGTAGCTTTTTGCAAATGCCGCTTCCAGGTCCTGCTGATTTATTTGTGCCAATCCCGAAAATGTAAAAAAGGCAAAAACGATTACAATCAATTTCTTTGTTAAAAATTCCATGATATTCCTGCTGTTAATGTATGTTTTATATATGTATATTCCATTGAATTTGAAGGAACTGCATCGGTGTAAACCTGGTATTTTTCAGTAATATCCTGATTGATGTACCGCAACACAAACCGATATTGTTTTCCGATCGGGAAATATAAGCTTCCCGTAAATTTCCGATTCGATGTTCCCGGGAAATTGGCCACTACGTAACCCGAAGCTTCAATAAAATTTTTCATGTCGCCGCTTAAATACTGCCCGTAAAAATGTACCGGTCCTAATTGAGCACCGCCCGAAATTCCAAAAGTATTGTACCCAAATCCATTTTCAGCATCGTTTTTAAAATAAATCCGGGGAGTGAAATACAAATTGGTATTGGAAAACGGATAAACAGTAATCCATCCTGAAAGCTGTGTAAATCCTTCGTTATAAATGTTGGCCAAATTAATTTCAGCACCAGCCGAAAAGTTTCCCCAGTTCGACCAGGTTGCAGCCGAAAAAATGAAGTCTGAAAATTTTAAGGTTTTTGTATAAAAACTGT
>JBNKOT010000303.1:0-3341 GCA_050294855.1 Draconibacterium sp.
CAATGGTTTTTTTTCTCCAATTTTTGAGAAAATAAGTTTAATCCCGGGAAGTTTATTTTTATTATCCCTAACATAAATATTCCAACAACGATTAAAAGCGGTCCCAAAAATTTTTCACCGTAGGTTTGAAAAAAAGTGGCAATTTTGAACTGATCAGCACCAACATATAATAGAATTGCTAAAATTGAATATGAAAGCGTTCTACCCAAAGTATAAATTACTCCATTATAAAACACTCTCTTTTTTACTTCCAGGTCTTTACTTATAAATCCTATTGCTGTAATGTTCGTTGCCATTGGACACGGACTTATTGATGTTAATAATCCTAAAAAAAAAGCTGATAAAAACGGAATATTAGTATTCTCGTAAAGCCCTGTTAGAAGTTCTTCCATCGGAGATTTTTAATCATTTAAAGCTGACCGAAGTGCTGCTCTAAGTTTTTCGGGTTGTTTTAAACCATACATAAAACCCTTGCTCGTTAAATCAATTTTCTTTTCTCCCTTTATTATTATCAGTGCCGAGCCAGTCACTCCCAACTCTTCTACCAATTTCTTGTTAATTGCATTCTCGGCATTAAAAGATTTAAAAACCAATTCGCCATTTTCTTTGGCTGAGGCAAAAGGCTGCTCTTTTAAAACTTTTTTTGTCTCTTTTTCAATCGCCAAACAAGTTGCGCATCTCCGGGTGTTATGAAAATAATAAACCATTGTTTTTTCGCCTTCTATTTTCTCTGCTGCAAAAGATTTTTCATTTCCAGGAAACACAAATAACGATACCAACAGTATAAATATTAATGATTTTAAGTTTTTCATTTTTTTTGATTTTATTGTTTTTATTCTTGGTCTTTGGATCTTGTTTCCAGAATCTATTTATTCAACAACTCTTTTAACTCGCCCGATCGTGGTAGTCTACCAAACAGTACAACTTTTTCATCGACCACTAAACCCGGTGTGCGCATTATGCCATACTGCATAATTTTATACATATCCTCCACCTTTTCAACCGTTGCATCAATTCCCATTTCGGCAACTGCTTCTTTTGTGAGTTGCTCTAGTTTTTTGCACTTTGTACAACCCGTGCCTAAAATTTTAATATTCATTTTGATTTTGATTATAAGTTGATATTCCAAAAAGTCGGTAAAATTATTCCGCTTTAAACATTCAGAAATTGTTTGAACAAGTTTTGTGCTTCTTCCCAATTCTTTTTATTAATACAATATTTAATACGAGGCGCTTCTATCTCGCCTTGAATTAATCCGGCATCTTTTAATTCCTTTAAATGCTGAGAAAGCGTTGATTTTGCTACTGGTAGTTCTTCGCTTAAGTCGCCGCTGTAACAACAAGACTGCTTCGACAGCAATTCCAAAACATACATCCGAATCGGATGCCCCATTGCCTTTGCATAGCGCGCTATTTTTTGTTGTTCATTGTTAATTCCACTCTTTTCCATATATCCCTTTGTTCGTTGTTCGCAAAACTACGAACAATTTTTAATTCCACCAATCTATTGTACACCTTTTTAAAACAATTATTTTTGAATTTACATTTACACATCAATTCCAATGAAACGATCAATTCGAAGCAAACAAACTGTGGTTTTTCTTTTAGTATATTTAATTGTCATCCCTATTTCGTTTGCACAAGAAATTGAGGAAGATCTGTACAACGAAAGCTGCACCAGTATAATGTTGGGGAAAAAAGCCACCGACGATGGCTCTGTAATTACCGCACACACCTGCGATGCCTATTACAGAACATGGTTGGAGTTTGTGCCTGCTCAAAAATTTGATCGCGACACCACACAAAAAATATACTGGGGAACTATGCACACCAGTTCTGCGTGGAGCAAAAACGGAATGGAATTAAAAGGCGAAATTCCGCAGGCAAAAGAAACCTACGCTTATTTAAATACTGCCTACCCTTGTATCAACGAAAAACAACTGGCCATTGGCGAAACAACAATCGGCGGGAAAAAGGAACTTCGTAATAAAAACGGACTGTTTTTAATTGAAGAACTGGAAAGAATTGCCTTACAACGTTGTACAAATGCACGACAGGCAATTGCTTTAATTGGTAAATTGGTAAAAGAATATGGATATGCCGATGCAGGAGAATGTATTACCATTGCCGATAAAAAAGAGGTTTGGCAGTTAGAAATTTTTGGTGAAGGAGCCGATAAAATAGGAGGTGTCTGGGCAGCTCAACGTATTCCCAATGATCACGTTGGAGTTTCTGCCAATTTATCGCGAATTGCTGAAATTGATTTGGACAATCCCGATTATTTTATGGCTTCGGAAAATGTGTACGACCTTGCAAAAAAACTAGGTTTTTGGGATGGCGAAAAAACCTTTAAATACTGGGAAGTTTACAGTGGTTCGAAACCATTTACCATTCGTGAATTCTTTGTGTTTAATACGCTGGCGCCGAGTTTGAATCTGAAATTCGACAGCGACGAACTTCCGTTTTCGGTAAAAGTAGATAGGCCGGTAAATATCCGTCAGGTGGTAGACTTGTATAAAGCGACTTACGATGGTACCGAATACGAAATGATCAGGAATTTGAAAGTTGCCAAAACCGAAAGGGATAAAGATGGAAAAATGGTTGTGGTCGATACCATTGTTAGTCCGGCTGCTCACCCGTGGATGGCGACCGACAAACGCAATCTTTTAAATTCCTTACAAAAAGGTTTGGTAGTTCGTCAGCGTCCGATTGCTGTGCAGTACTGCGCGTATTCGTGGATTGCACAATTGCGCGATGATTTACCCGATGAAATTGGCGGAAGAATCTGGTTCAGTTTCGATGTGCCGCGTTTGAGCCCGAGAATTCCGATTTACTGTGGAAATTTAAGTTTGCCCGAAAGTTACAGCATTTGCGGACAAGATCATTTTAGCCACGAATCGGCAGTTTGGGCATTTCGTCGTGCCAATCGTTTGGCCATGGTAAACTGGGGAAGCGCAAAAGATATTATTGAGCCCGAAGTAAAAAAATACGAAGACAAAGTTTTTGGCGAAATCGATTTTATTGAAAAACAAGCAATGGAACTTTATCAAGTAGATCGTGAGAATGCAAAAAACGGAGAAGAAACACAATTGTGTCAAAACTATTTAACCGACTATTCGAACAATGCATCGCGCTCAACCATTAATAAATGGTGGGAACTGGGCGACGATCTTTGGGTAATTATGCGCTGGAAGTTTTAAAAGAATGGTTGAAGGGATTAAGAAAGATTGATAAGATTGGAGCTCATATAAATCAATTTTTATACGGTCTTTTCTCAATCTTCTTTTCATCTGTTTAAAATTTTTTGATTTCTGAATGTTCAAAAAATTTGAAGACATTCAG